>JBJSYW010000656.1:0-5143 GCA_046089985.1 Chloroflexota bacterium | reverse complement strand
GTGGCCCAGGAGCGCTTTGGACACATGCTGGAAGCCTTCGAGTATGGCGTGCCGCCGCACGGCGGGATCGCCCCCGGCATCGACCGGGTGTGCATGATCCTGGCGGGCGAGCCGAACATCCGCGAAGTGATCGCTTTCCCGAAGAACCAGGTGGCGCGCGACGTGATGGGCGATGCCCCGTCGCCGGTCGAGCCACAGCAGTTGAAAGACCTGCATATCAAGATCGTCGAGTAAATTGGAGGAATTGATGGCCCCGATCATCCGTATTCGCGATATTGCCCAGTACGACGGTCAGGAAGTGATCGTCCAAGGCTGGGTGTATAACCGCACCGACAAGGGCAAACTGGTCTTTTTGCTGGTGCGCGATGGCTCCGGGTTCGCCCAGTGCGTGGCGTTCAAGAATGACCTGCCGGCTGAGCAGTTCGCCGCCGCCGGTCACGCTGCGCAGGAGACCTCGGTGATCATCACCGGCAAGGTGCGCGCCGACGGGCGCGCTCCGGGCGTACCGGGCGGTTTTGAAATCGGCATCACCGATTTCCAATTGGTGCAGCAGGCCAACGAAGATTACCCGATGGCGCTGAAGGAGCACGGGGTGGACTTCGCCCTGGACCACCGCCACCTGTGGATCCGCATGCCCAGCCAGTGGGCGATCTTGAAGGTGCGCTCGGTGGCGATGGCTGCCATCCGCGAGTGGCTCGACACCCACGGCTACACCCACATGGACACCCCGATTCTGACCCCGGCGGCGTGCGAGGGCACCACAACGCTGTTCGAAACGGCCTACTTCGATGAAGGCTCGGCCTACCTGGCGCAAAGCGGACAGCTGTACAACGAGGCCAACATCTTTGCCTTCGGCAAGGTGTACTGCTTTGGGCCGACCTTCCGGGCCGAGAAGTCCAAGACCCGCCGCCACCTGACCGAGTTCTGGATGGTCGAGCCGGAAGTGGCCTTCTGCGACCTGGACCAGCTGATGGAGATCGAAGAGCAATTCATCACCCACATCGTGCAGCGCGTGCTGCGCGAGTGCGCCCCCGAGTTGAAGTCGCTGGGGCGGGATGTGAGCCTGCTGGAGAAGATCTGCCCGCCGTTCCCGCGCATCTCGTACGATGATGCGCTGCAGATGATCGAACAGATCCGCACCGAGACGGACGACCCGGAGCAGAAAGAACTGCTCAAGATCGAGTGGGGCATGGACTTTGGCGCTCCGCACGAAACGGCGCTGACGGCGCGCTTCGAAAAGCCGGTGTTTGTGTACGGCTATCCGACGGCGGTCAAAGCGTTCTATATGGAACCGTGGCCCGGTCGCCCGGAGGTGTGCAAGAGCGCCGACCTGCTGGCCCCGGAAGGCTATGGTGAGATCATCGGCGGCTCAGAGCGCATCTCCAGCTATGAGCTGCTGCTGCAGCGCCTGCACGAACACAACCTGCCGGTGGAGGCCTTCCAATGGTACCTGGACCTGCGCAAGTACGGCAGCGTGCCGCACTCGGGCTTTGGGCTGGGCGTTGAGCGCCTGGTGACCTGGATGACCGGCATCCAGCACATCCGCGAGACGATCGCCTACCCGCGCACGATTAAGCGCGTTTACCCGTAAAAAACGTTAACCTGTGGTGCGCCGCGCAGCCCGCGGCGCAGCGCGGTTTTTAATCCAGATGCTCTACTCACCGGTTTCTTTTTATGGTATAAGAAGGGTAACCCTGCTGTGTGCGTGATGCCGCACCCCCGGTTCTGAGCCAACACTCACTAACTGGGTTCCAATCTTCAAATGACGACGCGATAGACGGCCGCAAGGCTCAAGTCAAGGCGAAGTCCATGAGGCGGGCCCGACCTGCGAAAGCAGGTTCAGAATCTCGCAGCACACGGCATAGTGGGGCGCTTGTAATCAAACGCAGTCCGGTCGATTGACCGGACTGCGTTTTAACATCCTGGCGGAGCCGCGCCGGCTCAGGGGAACAGCCGGCGGGCTTTGACTTCGGCGACCGCGTCCGGGCGGTAGCGGTACAGGCGCGCCGGGCGGCCTTCGCCGCTGCGCAGGTGTTCGGTCGGCTCGATGATGTTCGATTCGAGCATTCGCCGGCGGAAGTTGCGCTTGTCGAGCGTCTCGCCCAGGATCAGCTCGTACGTGTGCTGGATCTGGCTGAGCGAGAACTCCTCCGGCAGCAGTTCGAACCCGGCGGCGGTGTATTCGAGCTTGTAGCGCAGCCGGCGCAGCGCATAGTCGATGATCTCGGCGTGGTCAAAGGCCAGCGCCGGCAGGCGGCTGGCGGGGAACCAGCGCGCCTCGCGCACGTCGCTGCCACCGGCGCTGCGCACCTGGGCATCGGCGGGAATCAGCGCGAAGTACGCCACGGTCACCACCCGGCCGCGCGGGTCGCGCTGCACTTCGCCGTAGGTGTAGAGCTGCTCCAGGTAGGCCTGGCGCACGCCGGTCTCTTCCGCCAGCTCACGCGCCGCGGCGGCTTCCAGCGATTCGTCGATCTGCACAAAGCCGCCGGGCAGCGCCCAGCTGCCCAGGAATGGTTCCTCGCCGCGCCGCACCAGCAGCACCTGCAGGCGGTTGTCGCGCAGCGTGAAGATCACGATGTCGACGGTCAGCGACGGGCGAGGAAACTCGTAGGTATACATTTCAGAACAGCAGCATTGCCAGCTCGCTGCGATACTGGCGGGTGAGCGGGTTGTTATTGCCCAGCGCCTCCAGCAGGCCCAGCATGGCCTGGCGCGCCAACCCATCGCGGTAGCGCTTGTTTTCGCGCAGGATATCCAGCAGGCCATCCATGGCGGCTTCCAGGTTGCCGCGCCGCACCAGCCGCATGGCATTGTGGAAAGCCGGGTCGAGCGGGTCTTCGCCTGCGCCGAGCGCCTGGTCGCGTTCCAGCTGGTCCAGGTATCGGGCCAGCGGAAGCAGGTTCTGGGCCGCCGCATACTCTTTGCTGGCAGGGAAGCGCGCCAGCAGTTCCAGCGCTTCGCGCCCCTGCCCCTGCAGCACCAGGCTGCGTGACAGGCCCAACAGCGCTTCTGGTCGTCCAGGCATGCCCTCCAGCGCTTTGCGGAAGGTCAGCTCGGCTTCCTGTGGTTTGCGCAGGTCAAGCAGGCTGGAGCCTTTCTCCAGCGCCAGGTCCACCGGGGTGGGGGCCAGGGCAAGGATGAACTCCCGCACGCGCGGTTCCGGGCGCAGCCCGGTGAACTCGGCGGCGATGGCTCCATTGCGGAAAGCCTTGACTGCCGGGATGCTGGTCACTCCATAGCGGATAGCCAGGTTCTGGTTCTGGTCCACATTCACTTTCGCCAGGCGGAACGCGCCCTGGCCCTCATGCGCCAGCCGCTCCAGCAGGGGGCCGAGCGTCTTGCACGGCCCGCACCATTCAGCCCAGAAATCCACCACCACCGGGGCCTGCTGCGAGTAGGCCAGCACCTCATATTCGAAATCGGACTCCGATACATCCACGATGAAATCCGAAGCCATCATCGTAATTCTCCTGTCTGGCGATCTTCAACCATCGATACTACCGATACTTATGTGTAGAATGCTGAAATTCTACCGCAGTTTCCATCAGATATTCATAATCGTTTCGTTGGCGTTTTCTATGCGTCTGGCATGCTCCTTGCAATATGCGCAGCGTAAGCTTTTCATTCGATTGCCAATTCATCGGTCTCACCTGCTCAGGTAGCGCGTATGACGGAATTTTCGCCTCTTACCTTTAACCAGCGCATCGGTTTTCATTACTTCCCCGACACCCAGCACTACCGCCAGGAAGACCTGGACGCCTGGCTGCCGGTGCTGCAGAGCATGGGCGCGGCCTGGATCGTCCTGCGCGCCCCGCTCGGCCGGGCGATCCCAGAAGCCTTCCTGAGCGGGCTGCTGCGCGGCGGGCTGCAGCCGGTGCTGCACTTTGCCGACCTTTCGTTGAGCGCCGGGCTGCCGCAGTCCGACGATTTGCGCCTGCTGGTGCGCAGCTATGCCCGTTGGGGCATCCAATACGTGTGCTTTTTTGACCGCCCCAACAGCCGGGCAGCCTGGGACTCCAGCGCCTGGATGCAGGGCGAACTGGTGGAGCAGTTCTTGGACCGCTTTATCCCGCTGGCTGGGCTGGCCCTGGATGAAGGCCTGACGCCGGTCTTCCCGCCGCTCGAACCGGGCGGCGATTACTGGGATCTATCGTTCCTGCGCGCGGCGCTGCGCGGCCTGCAGCGGCGCGGCGCGCGCCGCCTGTTGGAGGCCCTGGCGCTGAGCGCCGAAGCCTGGGGCAGCGGGCGCGAGCTGGATTGGGGGCTGGGCGGTCCACAGCGCTGGCCCGGGCTGCGCCCGTACAGCCCGCCGCGCGACAGCGGACAGGACCAGCGCGGTTTCCGCATCTACGATTGGTACCTGGCGATCGCCCAGGCCGAAATCCAGCGCCGCCCGGCGGTGCTGCTGCTGCGCGCCGGGTACAGCCTGGACGCGCCGGGCAGCCCGGAGACCGGCGCACGGGCGGCGGGGGATGCGGCGGGCGGGGATCTACCGGCGGGCGGTGGGCTCAGCCCGCAGCTGGTCGCCAGCCTGCAGCACGCCCAGAAGAACCTGGCGATGGCGCGCTGTGTCTCGGGCGAGGCGCTGGTGGCCGAGCCGCCGCCGGCGGAAGTGCGAGCGTGCTGTTTCTGGCTGCTGGCTGCCCAGCCGGGCGACAAAGCCGCCGGGCAGGCCTGGTTCGTCCCGGGCGGCGAAGCGCTGCCGGTGGTAGGGTCGTTCCGGCAGTGGGCCGGGTACTGGTTCGAGCGCCAGGCCGGCCTGCCGGAGGCGCAGCCAGGCCTGCCGGTTGGCGCGGCCGCAGCCGGCGGCAAAGCCGGCGCAGGCGCTGCAGCTGAGACCGCTGCTGAAGCGCCGGCCGTGCCTCCTGCCGATGCTGCGGCTGAGCCGGCTGCCCTGGTGCAGGCAGCGCCGGAGCAGCCGGCCTCGGGGCAGGCCGTCGGTTGGCTGCCGCAGCCGCCGGACAGCGCTGCACTGCAGCCCGGGCCGCGCTCGCCGCTGGCCGAACAGCTGCGCCAGGCGCTGGCGCCCGAATTTGACGACGGCCCGGATCCGCTGGCTGGCCTGGGTGAAGCGGAACCCGCGCCCGGCCTGCCTGCTGCGGCGCTGGCCGCCGCGGCAGACCTGGCGCCTGGCTCGGCA
>JBJSYW010000655.1:0-4277 GCA_046089985.1 Chloroflexota bacterium | reverse complement strand
GGTCGCGCCCGGGCTGCATCGGAACATCCTCCAAACCGGCCCGGCGCAGCACGATCATATGCTGCAGGCTGGGGATGCTGCGGGCGGCCTCGTCAGCCACCGGCTTGATCGCCACCGGCCGGCCGCGGCGCAAGAAGCCGTCGGCGGTGAACAGCGCTTTGGCCTCGGCGTCGACCATGCGCGCCACGATCGCCCCTTCGCCGTAGCCGGAGAAGAGCGGCAGGATGATCCCGCCGATGCGGGCGATAGCCAGCATGGCTGCCACGATCTCGGGCGTCATGGGCATAAACAGGCCGATCACGTCGCCCTTGCCCAGGCCAAGGGCGCGCAGGGCGTTGGCGGCCTGGTTGGTCAGGGCATGGAGTTCTTTGTAGGTCAGACGGCGGGTCTGGCCCTCTTCGCCCTCCCACAGCAGGGCGGGGCGCGCTTCGGCAGGCGTGCCGATGTGCTTATCCAGCAGGTTATGCAGGATGTTCATCTCGCCGTCGACACACCAGCGCGGCCAGGCGATGCCCTGCGAGAGGTCGACCACCTGGGTGTAGGGGCGGGTGAAGCGGATATCGAGAAACTGCAGCACCGCTTCGGTGAACCAGGCCACGTCGCTGGTGGAGCGCTGCATCAGTTCATCAAAACCGGCGATGCCATGCTGGCGCATGAAGCGCGTCAGCACAGCCTGCTCGATATCCTGCGGCGACGGCCGCCAGACGATCGGGCCGCCAAAATCAAAACTGCTGCGGTCTGCCTCGCTCATGGTTTCCTCCACTGAGGAAAATTATAACATCATCCCCTTACAGGCTTTCGGCAGCCAGGTAGGCGGGCAGGATCAGCAGCAAGTAGCTGACCAGGTTGGCTGCCAGGGCCACGCGGTAGGCGCGGCCGCGTTCGGCCGGCTGCAGCCGGCCCAGGGCGAAGCCTTCGATCAACAGCGAGACAGCCCAGGATAGCCCGATCCCGAGCATGCCCAGCACCACCACCAGGTAAAGCGAGGCGAACCCTGCCAGGCACGAGACCAGGTTGGCGATGGCGGCGTGCTTCAGGCAGGTGCGGAACGAGCCCCAGCGCATCCACTGCAGGGCGGTGGTCTCGAAGGTGATGATTAACGCCAGCAGGACGGCGAAGAAGGCGATCCAGAAGACGATCATCCCCAGCGAATTGATCGGGGCGGTTTGCAGCGCGGGCAGGTGCAGCATGGTGGTTCTCCTCCGGTGGATGGTGACGTGTAGTGTAGCACGGCGTGGGCGTTTTGCGAAGGCGCGGGCGGACCGGTCAAAAACGGCCGACCTGTGCTATAAATAGGCTATGCACCCAATCCCCGATCCCATCTCTTCCTCGCCTGATATGCGGCAGCCGCTGCCCGGGCTGCCCATCGAAGAAATTGCCCGCTACCCACTGCCGGGGATGAACATCCCCGGCGAGCCGGCTTTCAGCCCGGATGACCGTCTGGTGACCTACCTGCACAGCCCGGAGGGTGGCCTGGCGCGCCGGTTGTATGCCTTTGACCCGCAGACCGGCCGGACGCGCCTGTTGACGGATGCGCCGGGGGGCGGAACGAGCGAGCAGAACGTTTCGCTGGAAGAAGCGCTGCGCCGGGAGCGCGCCCGCCAGCGCGAGACCGGCATCACACACTACGCCTGGTCGCCAGATGGACAGAGCGTGCTGCTGCCATCGCAGGGCGACCTGTGGCTGGGCGAGGCCGCCGCCGGGCAGGCCGGGCTGGCGCTGCGCCGGCTGGCGCAGGGCGGCGCTCAGCCGTGCCTGGATGGGCGTTTTTCACCCGACGGCGCGTGGGTGGCCTATGTGCAGGGGGGTGAGCTGTACGCCGTGCCTCGCGCTGGCGGCGAGCCGCGCCGGCTGACGTATGACGGGGGTGACTGCGGCTGCACCAACGGCCTGGCCGAGTACATCGCCCAGGAGGAGATGGGCCGCCGGGAGGGGTACTGGTGGTCGCCAGACAGCCGGGCGCTGGCCTTTGCGCAGGTCGACGAGCGCCACATCCCGGTTTACCGCATCCTGCACCAGGGCAAGTCGGTCACCGGCGAGGCCGCCCAGGAAGACCATCACTACCCGTTCGCCGGGCAGGCCAACGCCGTGGTGCGCCTGGGGGTGGTGCGCCTGGCGGCCGATGGCAGCCCGCTGGGCGAGCCGGCCTGGATGGATCTCGGCCCACAGGCGGACGGTTACCTGGCGCGGGTGCACTGGCTGCCCGACGGCCGGCTGGCAGCCCAGGTGCTGGACCGGGCGCAGCGCCGGTTGGAGCTGCGCATTTGCGACCCGGACGGCGGCGCATCCCGGGTGCTGCTGAGTGAGAGCAGCCCGGTGTGGATCAACCTGAACAACCTGTTCTGCGCGCTGGACGGCAGCCGCGCCGGGCAGTTCCTGTGGGGCGCAGAGCGCGACGGCTTCCGCCACCTGTACCTGTATGGCGGCGATGGGCAGCTGCTGCGCCGGCTGACCCACGGCGAGTGGATGGTGGACGACCTGTGCGGGGTGGACCTGGTGGACGGGTGGGTGTATTTCACCGCCACGCGCCACGACCCGCGCCAGAAGCACCTGTACCGGGCAGCGCTGGAGGGCGGCGAGCCGCAGCGTATCACGCAGGCGGCGGGCATCCACGAAGTGACCCTGGATTACGCCTGCCGGCGGTTTATCGACCTGCACCACGCCCTCAACCGCCCGCCGCAGGTCACGTTGCGCGCGCTAGACGACGGCCGCACCCTGGCGCAGATCGCTTCGCCGCACGACCCGCGCCTGGCGGCGCTGGACCTGGAGCCGCCGGAGCTGGTGAGCCTGGCCAACCGGCACGGCGACCTGCTGTACGGGGCGCTATACCGCCCGCCGGCGGCCTTTGGGCCGGGGCCGCACCCGCTGCTGGTGGACGTTTACGGTGGGCCGCACGCCCAGCATGTGAGCGACAGCTGGCTGCTGACGGTGGCGATGCGCCGCCAGTACCTGCGCCGTCTGGGCTTCCTGGTCTTTGTGCTGGATAATCGCGGCACTGCCCGGCGCGGGCTGGCCTTTGAAGCGGCGATCCAGGGCCGCTTGGGCGGCCCGGAAGTTGACGACCAGGTGGATGGGGTGCGCTGGTTGGTGGCGCAGGGGTTGGCCGACCCGCTGCGGGTGGGCATCTACGGCTGGAGCTACGGCGGGTATATGGCGCTGATGTGCCTGGCGCGCGCCCCAGAGACCTTCCAGGTGGGGGTAGCCGGCGCGCCGGTGACGGCCTGGGACGGGTATGACACGCATTACACCGAGCGCTACATGGGTTTGCCCCAGGAGCATCCCCAGGCCTACCGGGAGAGCAGCGTGCTGGAGCACGTCGCCGGGCTGCGCGGCCGGTTGATGCTGGTGCACGGGCTGATCGACGAGAACGTGCATTTCCGGCACACCGCCCGGCTGATCAACGCGCTGATCGCTGCCCGCAAGAGCTATGACCTGCTGCTCTTCCCCGATGAGCGCCACATGCCGCGCGGCGAAGCCGACCGGATCTACATGGAGGAGCGCCTGCGCGATTTCTTCGTCAAGAACCTGTGACCGGCGCGCCGCCGAGCGGCGGATTAATCGCCCATTTATTCGCCAGTCATACGCCTGTAAGCATTTTCCGGTAAACTGTAGGCGAAACCCAGGGGACCACAGGCAGGTTATTGGTAATTTGAGGAGGTAGATGGATGGCAAACCAGGCTTCGTATAAATCCGTACCGGTGCGCTCGTCGGAGATTACGCCCGAGCACCTGTACCGCAGCCGGCGGCAGTTTTTGAAGCAGATGGGCGTGTTGGGAGCGGGGGCGCTGCTGGCGGCCTGCGCGCCCGGCGCGCAGCCGACAGCCACACCCCCGGCGGGCGCGGCAGCCGGGCAGAACAGCGACGAACTGGGCGACCCGCTCAACACCTGGGAGCAGATCACCGGGTACAACAATTATTACGAGTTCAGCACCGATAAGGAAGATGTGGCCGGCCTGGCAAGCGGGATGAAGACCGCCCCGTGGACGATCGAGGTGACCGGGTTGGTGGGCAAGCCGCAGACCTTCGGCATTGAAGACCTGTTGAAGCGCTTTGACCAGGAGGAGCGCATCTATCGCCTGCGCTGCGTCGAAGCCTGGGCCATGGTCGTGCCCTGGACCGGCTTTCCGCTCTCGGCGCTGATCAAGCTCCTCGACCCTAAGCCCAACGCCAAGTACGTCCGCTTCGTCACCGTCAGCCGCCCCAACGAAATGCCCGGCATGAAGCAGGCGCCCTACCCCTGGCCCTACTTCGACGGCCTCCGCATGGACGAAGCCATG
>JBJSYW010000654.1:0-23117 GCA_046089985.1 Chloroflexota bacterium | reverse complement strand
CGCCTGCACCACCGCGCGCGCCTGCACCTGGCTGACCGGCGCAGCGATCGCCGGCCGGCCGTAGACAACGGCATGCTCGCCGAACAGGATGATTTTACCGGGCGCCGTGGCAGTGACTGCGGGCATGGCAGGGTTCCAGGGGCAGCAAAGGGTTAGTAGAAATAGAAGATCACCAGCACCGTCAGGCCCCAGATCAGCACCGTGGCCTGCAGCGGGCGGTCATGGATCAGGATCTCTTCCGGCGCGCCGCCCCGCCCATGCATCTGCACCAGGTACAGGTAGCGGAAGATGCCATAGATCACGAACGGGATGGTGAGCATCATGGCATGGTTCTCGGGCACGTTGGGCGCCAGGAAGGTGTACAGGCTGTAGGCGATCACTGTGGTGGACGAGACGATGGTGATGTATTGGTCAAGCATCGGCAGCGAATAGCCGCTGAGCACCTTGCGGGTGTTGCTGCCGCTGCCGGCCATCTGGGCCAGCTCGGCGCGGCGCTTGCCAAAGCCGATGTATAACGAACCGAGCATCGTGACCACGTACAACCAGGGCGAAAAGCGCTCGACGTGGATCAGCGTCACCCCGGCAGCCACGCGCAGCACAAACCCGGCCGCGATCGAGAACACATCCAGGATGGCGAGATGCTTGATCCACTTCGAATAGGCCAGGTTTTGCAGGAAATAGATCAGCGCCACCACCGCGAAGGCCGGCGAAAGCACATACGAGACCGGCAGCAGCACCACCAGCAGCGCCGCCGCGGCGATCACGGCGACAGGCACCGGCAGCCGCCCGGAGGCGATCGGACGGCGGCGCTTCTCGGGGTGCAGCCGGTCCTGCTCGACATCGGCGATATCGTTGATGATATACACCACCCCCGACAGCAGGCAGAAGATCGCAAACCCGGCCGCGGTGCGCGCCAGGGCCGGCAGGTGCGTCAGCCCCAGCTGGCGATCAAACACCAACGCGGCGAACAGCACCCCGTTCTTGACCCACTGCAGCGGGCGCATGGCCTGCAACAGAGCAGTGAGCGTATGGATGAAATTGCGCTGCGGCATGCGGCCAATGATAGCATAAATTGCAGCCCTTGGTACAATACAGGCATGCCGAAAAAACGCCTGGATATGCTGCTGGTGGAACGCGGCCTGGCCGAGAGCCGGGCGCTGGCACAGCGCCTGGTGCTGGCCGGGCAGGTGCGCATCGATGGGCAGGTGGCGCTCAAGCCCGCCCAAGCGGTGGCCGAAGAGGCGGCCCTGGCCGTCGATCATGGGCCGCCGTTCGTCTCGCGCGGCGGCGAGAAGCTGGCTGGAGCGCTGGCGGCTTTCGCCGTCCCGGTGACCGGGCGGGTATGCGCCGACGTGGGCGCTTCCACCGGCGGGTTCACCGACTGCCTGCTGCAGAACGGCGCGCAGCGCGTCTATGCCATCGACGTGGGCAAGGGCATCCTGCACTGGAAGCTGCGCCAGGATCCGCGCGTGGTGGTGATGGAAGAAACCAACGCCCGCTACGTGACCGGGCTGCCCGAGCCGGTCAGCCTGGTGGTGATCGATGCGTCCTTCATCTCGCTCAAGATCCTGCTGCCGGTGGCGCGCGGCTGGCTGGAGGCCGCGCCCGCCGGCGGGCAGGACGTGATCGCGCTGATCAAGCCGCAGTTCGAGGCCGGCCGGGCGCAGGTGGCCAAAGGCGACGGCGTGGTGCGCGATCCCCAGGTGCACCGCCAGGTGCTGCTGGATGTGCTGGGCTACGCCCTGCAGGAGCGCTTTGGCCTGGCTGGGCTGGTACGCTCGCCGCTGCTCGGCCCGAAAGGCAACGCCGAGTTCCTGGCCTGGCTGCAGCTGGACGGCGCGCCGCCGGCCGAGGGCGAGCTGGCCGAGCGAGTGGCTGCGGTCAGCGAGTAACCGCCGCGCCCGGCTGGAACAACAGGTCGACAATGAACAGATCCGGCGAGCAGTAGATGCGCGGCGGCTCGCCGGTGCCCACCCCTGCGCTGACGAACAGGTGCGTCTGGCCCAGGCAGTAATGCCCGTGGGCAAAGCGCCGCCCATAGCGCGACGGGATGATCACCGGGCCCCAGAACGGCAGGCAGACCTGCCCGGCATGGTAGTGCCCGCTGAACACCGCCGCCGCCCCCAGCCCCCGGTAGCGCCCGGCGTAATCGGCCGTGTGCGACAGGACCAGCCCCAGTTCACCCGGGGCAACCGGCTCCAGGCGCGCGCGGCCATCGACGCCCCACGGCTCTTCACAGCCGTAAAGGTGCAGCGCCGGCAGCCCGTCAAATGCCAGGCGGCGCTGCCCGTTGCCCAGCACTTCCACCCCACAGTCACGCAGCCGGTCGCGGATCGCCTGCGCCCCGGCCCAGTGGTCGTGGTTGCCCAGCACGGCATACATCCCCAGCCGGCCGCTCAGCCCATGCAGCAGCTGCGGCAGGCGCTGGATATCTTCCGCATGGCTGACGAAATCGCCGGTCAGGAACACCAGGTCGGGCTGCGCGGCGGCGGCCGCTTCGATCGCCCGCCGGTAATGGGCGGCGGGCAGGCGTTCCGAGACGTGAAAATCGCTCAGGTGGGCGACGCGCAGCCGTGGCGCGGCGGCCGGCAGCGCCAGTTGAAGCTCATAGCGGCGCAGGTGCAGGTCGGTGGTGGTCAGCGGATGCAGCAGCCAGGGCCGGCCTGGAGGTTCGCTCAGCCGGTGCGTCTCCACTGCAGGAGCGCCGCGCTCGCGGCGCGCAGACCACCACAGGCCGGCTTCCCCCAGCAGCAGCAGCCCCAGCAGCGCCAGCATCAACCCGGTCCCGACCGGGTGGCCCAGACCATAGCCCAACCCGCCCAACCCCAGCGCCAGCCCCCCCAGCCCGCCGCCCGCCAGCAGCAGCTTGCTGGTGCGGCTGGACAGGTGACCCAGCACCCGGTTGACCAGCACCAGGAACAGCGCTTTCCCCACCAGCACGCCCAGGGCAGCCGGCGCCAGGCGCAGCCACAGGTCAGCGTTCATGCGGCTGCACTCGCCCGGCTTCCACTCCCGGCGCGGCTTGCACGCCGGCGCTCAGGCATCTTCCTCGGCCTGGGCGGATGCGCCGGATGGGAACGGCTCCCGGGCCGCGGCAGCGCCGGATGAAAAACCGGCGGCGCCGGATGGAAAGCCGGCGGCGCGGTTGGCTGCCTGCCAGGCGCGCCCGTACAGCCAGCCGGGCCGGGCCGGCCGCGCCCGCTCGACGCGCTGCAGCCAGTCCGCCTCGGCCGCCTCGGCCTCGGCAAAGGCCCGTTCGGAATACGCCCGCCGTTCAGCCGGCGAGCTGCCGGCCGGCTCCCGGGCAGCCAGCGCCAGCGCCTGCCCGGCGAAGTGCTGTTCCAGGGCGTCCCGCTCGGCCTGGTACAGAGCCAGGCGGGCGGGGTGATCGGCCAACGTGGCGCGGTGCAGGCGCTCGTGCCGCCAGAACAGCGACTGCCCGTCATCCACGCCGGTGGGCTGCGGCCCGTGCTCTGGTAAACCAGCGTCCAGCCAGACCGGCTTGAACACGCCGGTGCACGGGGCCGAAGTGGCAGTGAAGAAGTGCGTGGGCAGATCCGGGGCCAACTGCGAGACCATCGAGCCGATGCTCTGGTCTCCGCGCACCGGGCCGAAGCCGGAATGCATACACACCGTGGGCTGCAGAAGTCCCCGGTCGGGCCGGTACGGCCGGCCGGGTTCATCACCGTGGTCACGCAGCGCTTGCATCACCGTATGCACCGTCACCCGGCCGCGCTGCTCTTCCAGCAGTTGGGTGGTGCGGCTGCAGCGGTAGCGGCACGCGCCAAAATAGGTATAGACCGGCTCCGAGTACACCCGCCCGAAGTCGAAATCGTCGCGGCCCTTGCACCAGCCGCGTTCCACGGCATACTTTACCAGGTCCGGCGAAGCCAGGTCCCATTGATTGCCCAGCGTGATCCCGTTCGAGATGGTGTAGATGCCGCGCACCTGGCGGGCGGCCCAATGCGGTCCGGCGGTTTCCAGCACCCAGGCAGCGTGCGGGTCGGCGATCAGGAAGCTGTTGTGGTAGTAGAACGGGTGGGTGAAGCCGCAGTTGCCACCCTGTCCCCAGCGTTCCAGCAGGCCGGTGATCACCTCCAGCGCCTGGTGCGCCGTGGCGCCGCGCTCTAATCCCAGCCGCAGCAGGTCCATCCCGATCATCCCCGGTTCTTTATTGTAGGGCGCTTTGGTGAAGACCGCCTCGTTGCCAATCACCACGCCGTGTTCGTTGGCGCCCATCTCCGCCCCCCAGATCCAGAACGGCTTGGCCAGCAGCACGGCATACGTATGCGCCGCCTGCGGGATCTCAATATAGGTCAGGCGCAGGCGGCTGCCGGCCGGGTGGTCCTGCGCGGGGACCGCCAGCAGCAGGTGGGCTTCGTTCGGCTCGCGGTCCGAGTTCTTACCAAATACCGTCACACCATCCCGGGTGACTTCACCCGTCGCAACAACCGTATCACACATTTTTCACCTGTGCATCTATGAATCTATGGTTCCTGTGGCAATCCGAGCGAACCGGCCGGGGTTGGCGGCGGCGGCATGCCCTCCACCGAGATCTCATCGCAGTACACCGCCGACAGGTTGCCCTGTGCGTCACGGAACTGCACCCCAAAGTACGCTCCCACCCAGTTAATCGTCTCAATGCGCAGCGCCAGCGTAAAGCGCTCGCGGTAGGGCTGCCAGGGCGCCCCAGACAGCTGTTCGACCGAGGGACAGGCCCCCCCACCCTGCAGCAGGCGCATCTCGTTCACCGCCCCGCCGCTGCTCAGCGCCGCCAGGCTGACCACCAGCGTACTTGTCTCGCCGGCCACCCCGCCGATGCAGCAGGCGCCGTTCTGCAGCTCGATCCCGCCCCACACCTGCTCCCCGCCCGGCCCGGGCGCAGGGGTGATCGGCCGGATCGGCGGCATCTGCGCCTCCACCGCCGGCGAGGCAGGCGCGCTGCTGGCGGGCGCGCCGCTGACGGGAGCGGGTGTACCCGGCACAGCGCCGGGCAGCGGAGTGACCGCCCCGCGGCACCCGGCCGGCAGCGCTAATCCAACCAGCCAGGCCAGCCGCCCCAGCGCAGCCCGGGAAGTGAGCAGGCTCATGCACGCCCGGCCCGGGCCTGCTGCAGCCAGCGCTCGGCCGCCCGGGCATGCAGCGCAAAAGCCAGCGCTTCCGCCGCCCGCACCACCACCCGCTCGCTGCTCTCGTGATCACCCGCAAACGCCGGCAGGTCCGGCAGGCGGCGCGGCTGGGCCAGGCCAAACACCAGCAGCGTCCCGTCCGGAGCGCTGCTCACGTCAAAGGCCTGAAGTTCCCCGGGGTCGATGTTCACCCCGGTCTCTTCGAAAAGCTCGCGCGCCCCGGCTTCCTGCCAGCTCTCCCCCAGGTTGATGTACCCGCCAGGCAGCGCCAGGCAGCCCTGGTGCGGCGGGATGGCGCGGCGCACCGCCAGCAGGCCGCCGTCCACCGGCAGCAGCACCACGCTCACCGGCAGCGGGTTCTGAAAGGTAGTCAGCCCGCAGGCACGGCAGACCCGCGGCCAGGGCTGACCCTCGACAAAGGCGCTGCCGCAGTAGGAACAGTGCGAGTTGCGGGTAATTGAAGACAGCATGCCGGAAATTATACCTGAAGTGACCGGCTGGCACGCAAGATGCAACCAGACCAGGTAGTACCCCATCCTTCCCTGAGGCCCGACCCGAGAACCTCGATGACAACCCACAACCTGCGCATCAATGCCCGTCTTGCCCTGATCCTGCTGGCGCTGTTCCTGGCGATAACCGCCTGCACGTCCGGCGGCGGCGGGAGCGGCGGTCAGGACGGATCGCAGACCACCCCATCAGCGTTCGATGTGACCGCCACCTACGGCGCGCAGCAGTTCCGCGCCCAGCTCACCGCCATCGCCCCCGCCGGCACGCCTGCGCCGTAGGCCGCCGCCCCACCGCTACGGCGCCCAGATTAACAGCCGCCCGTCCAGGCCGCCGCTGGCCAACCGGCGCCCGTCCGGGCTGAAGACCACGCAGGTTGCGCCGCAGGGGTGCCCAGATAGAACCGCCAGCTGCGCCGCCTGCCCAATCTCCCACACACGCAGCGTCCCATCCCCGCCGGCCGAGGCCAGCAGCCGCCCGTCCGGGCTGAAATCCACCTGCCAGATCAGCGCCCGGAAGGTGCCCGGCCGGCCGGCATGCCCAACCAGCAGCTGCGGCTCGGGATAGCGCTCCACGCCGCTGCGGAAGGCCGTCTGCGGGTCCCACAGCCGCACCAGGTTGTCATTCCCACCCACCGCCAGCAGCCGGCCGTCCGGGCTGAGCGCCACGCTGTACAGCCCGGCCTCCGCCGCGAAGCTGCCCAGGATGCGCTCCGAGCCGACCTGGCGCAGGCGCAGCCGGTCGCCGTTGATCACTGCCAGGGCTGCGCCGTCGGGCAGGAAGGCGATCCCCGGCACGGCATAGCTGCCGCCGATCATCAGCCCCAGCCGCGCCCCGCTGAGCGGGTCCCAGAAGCGCGCCACGGCGTCGTTGCCGCCGGACGCCAGCACCCGCCCGTCCGGGCTGAAGGCCACCCGGTTAGCGCCCTTGCGGTGCGCCTCCAGCGACAGCCGCTGCGTCTCGCCCTCCCACACCCGCACGCGCCCGTCCCGCCCGGCGGAGGCCAGCCAGGCGCCATCCGGGCTGTACGCCAACCCCTGGGTCAGCGCGCCGACCGGCAGCACCGCCTGCTGCGACCAATCGCCGGTGTTATAAATGTAGATCGCATCGCCGGCCGAAACGGCCAGGCGCGCGCCGTCCGGCGACCAGGCCGCGGCGTTTACCAGCGTCCACGGGTCGTAAGCGATGGCTTGCACCACCTGCAGACCGGCGGCGTTGGCCGGGGAGATCACCGGCGCGGGCTGGGCGGCCGCGCCCGCCGGTGCGCCGGCAGTGAGCAGCAGCAGGCACACGATCAGCAGCAGGCCGGGCAGGCGCGCCATCCCCATTCCAACCAACCGCCCGCTCACGGGCCAAGCGGGATGCCCCAGGCGCGCAGCATCCCGTCATAGGAGGCGGAAACGATGTACATGCTGTCGGGGGCGAAGGCCAGCCGGGTGACCCCCTTCAGATGTCCATACAGGGCGCGCAGCAGCTCGCCAGAGCCGGCCGACCACAGCTGCACCAGGGTGTGCTGGTAGCTGCCGCCGGTGACAATCACGCGCCCATCCGGGCTAAAGGCCAGGCTCTGCACCACTGCCCCGGTGGGGAATTCCAGTAGCAGGTCGCCCGAACGCATGTCCCACAGGCGCAGCATACCGTCGTAATGCCCGGTAGCCAGCGTGAACCCGTCGGACGAGAAGGCCATCGCGTTGATCGCCCCGGTGAACGAAGTCGGCATGCAGTACAGCCACTTGCGGTCGGCCAGATCATACACGCGCAGCGAGTAGCGGTCTGGCGAAACGGCCAGCAGGCCGGCGTCGGGGGAGAACGCCACGTCCAGCGCCTGCCCGGTGACCAGGGTGGTGGAGATCGTCCACGAATAGGGCAGCCACAGGTCAACGCCGCTGTTCTCGCCGCGCGGGCCGCTGTAAGCCACCGCCAGGTAGTCCCGATCGGGCGAAAAGGCCAGGGCGGTCAGCGGGCGGGCGTCGCCATACAGCACGCCCATCGGCTGCCAGCCGGGGCCCATCCACAGCTCCAGCCCGCTGGCGAAGCCGGTCTCGTCATTGCCGTGCCGGGTGCCCACCACCAGCCAGGTGTCGAGCACGTCAAAGTCCAGGTCGATCACATCCGCCAGGGCCGGGTACAGGGTGCGCACGGTTTTGCGAGCCGGGACGTTGTACCAGTGGATCTGCTTGCTGGTAGCCACCGCCAGGGTGTGCTCCAGCGGCGTCCAGACCAGCTGCGCCACGTCCGGCTCGTACCACTCGGCCAGCCCGCTCACCCGGCCGGCGTTCTCCAGGCTGATGGCAGGCGCGCCGAGCGGCAGCGGCGTCTCGGCCAGGTACAGCAGGGTCGGGGTCGGGGTGAAGGTCTGCGTGGGTGGGGCGGTGGGGCTGGGGGTGGCGCTGGGGGCGCGGGTGGGCGTGGGGGTCAGCGTGGGCGCGCCGCGCGGGGTGGCGGTGGGGGTGGCAGTGGGCGGCAGCACACCGGGCGGCGGCCCGCCGGGCAGCCGGCGCGGCGCAGCGCAGCCCGCCGTCAGCAGCGCCAGCAGCCCCAGCAAGGCCAGGCTGCAAACCAGGCGGAACCGACGCGCAGACCCGGGCGCAGCGCCCGGCAGGCGCATGCGGCCGTGCGTCCATTGCAGCCGGGTAAGGTTTTCAATCCGCCGGAGTGGGGTCATGGTAGGCCCATTGTAGCACCAGTTTTGCTTCCCTGGATAAACGCCGGGGGCATGATTTGCTGCACAGCGCCAGGCAGCGCCGCGCAGCCGGGTGCAAAAACTGCCCCGCCAGACCGTGATATAATCGGTCTTTGTGGTGGGTTCCACCTGCCGCTCAAAAATAAGTTCGCGGATGCTTTTCAACGAGGAACAATTCATGACCGATCCGAGGATCGTCAATTTAGCCAACCTGTTGGTGAATTACTCCGTGGCTGTCAAGCCCGGCGATTGGGTGCTGGTGCGCGCCGGCGTCGAAGCGCTGCCGTTGGCCCGAGAAGTGGCCCGCTTCGTGCTGCGCGCCGGCGGGAACCCCACCCCGCTGTTCGACGACCAGGACCTGCAGAAAGTGATCCTGGACGAATCCAGTGAGGCCCAGTTGGATTGGGTCTCGCCGGTTGAGACGATGCTATTCGACCAGGCCGACGTGCTGATCAACCTGGTCAGCGCGGCCAATACGCATGCCCTTTCGGGGGTGGACCCGCGCAAGATGAGCCGCCGGCAGGTGGCCCGCCGCCGGTTGATCGAGACCTACATGCGCCGCGCCGCCGAAGGCTCGCTGCGCTGGACGCTGACCCAGTTCCCCTGCCAGGCCCTGGCCCAGGACGCCGATATGAGCCTGGCTGAGTATGAAGACTTCGTCTACAGCGCCACCTTCGCCGACCAGATCGACCCGATCGCCGCCTGGCAGAAGGTGCGCGACGAGCAGGAGCGGTTGGTGCGCTGGCTGGACGGCCGCCAGCAGGTGGTGGTGCGCGGCCCGAACTCGGAGCTGTCGCTCTCCATTAAGGGCCGCCGCTTCATCAACTGCTGCGGTGACCGCAACATGCCCGACGGCGAGATCTTCACCGGGCCGGTGGAAGAATCAGTCAACGGCTGGGTGCGCTTCACTTACCCGGCGATCCACAGCGGGCGCGAGGTAGAAGACGTGGAGCTGCGCTTCAAAGACGGCAAGGTGGTGGAAGCAAGCGCCGCCAAAAATCAGGAGTTCCTGCTGGCGATGCTCGACAGCGACCCCGGGGCGCGCTTCCTGGGCGAATTTGCCATCGGCACCAACTTCGGCATCCGCCGTTTCACCAAGAGTATCCTGTTCGACGAGAAGATCGGCGGCAGCTTCCACATGGCAGTCGGCGCAGGCTACCCCGAGACCGGCAGCTGCAATAAATCGGCCATCCACTGGGATTTCATCTGCGATATGCGCGATGACAGCGAGATCCTGGTTGATGGGGAGTTATTCTACAAGAACGGTCAGTTTGTCGTCTGACGGCGCACTGCCCCGTACACGGCGATGGTATAAAAAATGGTAGAGCTATGGAAAATCAAGTAAAGAATGCCGCCCCACCCCCCGGCGGCCGTCCAGCCGCGCCGCGCGGCCCGAGCCAACCCGGCGCTCCGAAGCGCCGCCCCTCTCCGAAGAAGACCGCCAACCTGCTGCAGCAGGTTGGGCTGAACATGCTGATGGTCGGCCTGCTGGCGCTGACCGGCTTCCTGGGCTACCTGCGCTTCACTGGGCAGCCGCTCTGGTCCAGCCGGCCGGAAGTTCCGGCAGCCGCTGCCCCGGTTGAAAGCGGCGGCGAAGCCTCCGGCGCGCAGGTGGCGGCCCTCGACCCGCTGGCGCTCTCCGCCGATGCGGTCAACAGCATCACCCGCAAGACCAACCTGCAGACGATCATCCCCTCGCGCCCGCGCGTCGACGTGATCACCTACACGGTCCAGTCCGGCGATACGTTGTTCAGCATCGCCTACAACTATGGCATCAAGCCCGAGACGATCCTGTTCGGCAACTATGACGCCCTGCAAGACAACCCGCACCTGCTGAAACCCAACCAGGTGCTGAACATCCTGCCGGTCAACGGGGCGTACTACACCTGGGAAGACGGCGATACGCTGGGCAGCGTGGCCTCCACCTTCGGCGTGGACCAGCAGGAGATCATCGAATACCCTGGCAACGCCATCGACCTGGGGGCGTTAGCCGACGGCACGCTGGGGCTGAAGGCCGGCGATCACCTGATCGTGCCGGGCGGCAAGCGCGCCATCCGCGACTGGGGCCCGCCGGCGATCTCGCGCAGCAACCCGGCTGTGGCGCGCTACTATGGCGAGGGCGCCTGCGGGGCGATCTCCTCCGGCGCAGTCGGCAACGGCACCTTTGTCTGGCCTACCACCGACCACACCATTTCCGGCTACACCTATGATTCGGGCGTCCACCCGGGCGTTGACATCGGCGGGGCAGAAGGCAACGCCATCTATGCCACCGACGGCGGCGTGGTGGTGTACGCCGGTTGGTCCGACTACGGCTACGGCTACATGATCGTGGTCGATCACGGCACCGGCTGGCAGAGCGCCTACGCCCACCTGAGCGCGGTCGGCGTCACCTGCGGGCAGAGCGTCTTCCAGGGCGGGTATATCGGCGCCCTGGGCAACACCGGCAATTCAAGCGGCCCGCACCTGCACTTCGAACTGTCGATCAACGGCGCCAAGGTCAACCCGCTGGATTACGTGCGCTAACCTCAGATCGAGTTCGATCGGGCGCATCTACCCGGTCAATCAACCTGCGGCTCCTCCGGAATTCGCGCCGGGGGAGCCGCGTTTTTAAATTTCAGGTGTCAAATAGACGATCAAGTCGATACTGCAGCAACACCGGATCTTAACCTGGCGCGTCAATTCCCTTGTGCTGCGCCGCCAAAGGTTATAATCGCCAGGAGGGAAAAGGAGTGTGCTATGGACCTGTCCACCATCACAATTGAAAAACCACTCGAGACCAACTTCATCCTGGGCCAGTCGCATTTCATCAAGACCGTCGAAGACGTGTATGAAGCGCTGGTCAACAGCGTGCCTGGCATCCGCTTCGGGCTGGCCTTCTGCGAAGCCTCCGGCAAGTGCCTGGTGCGCACCGCCGGCACAGATGGCGAGATGACAGAGCTGGCGGCCCGCAACGCCCTGGCGATCGGCGCCGGGCACAGCTTCATCGTTTTCCTGGGCGACGGTTTCTACCCGATCAACGTACTGAACGCCATCAAGAGCGTGCCCGAGGTGTGCCGCATCTTCTGCGCCACCGCCAACCCCACCCAGGTGATCGTGGCCGAAAGCGAGCAGGGCCGCGGCATCCTGGGCGTGATCGACGGCGAAGCGCCCAAGGGCGTGGAGGCCGAAGAGGATGTCAGCTGGCGCAAGGGGTTCCTGCGCATGATCGGCTATAAAGCCTGAGCCGCACCCCCAATTCCCCAACCACAAAGGAGCCATGATGAGTATTCTGGTAACCGGCGGCGCCGGGTATATCGGCAGCCACACCTGCCTGGAACTGCTGCAGGCCGGGTACGAAGTGACCGTGATCGACAGCCTGGTGAACAGCAAAGCCGAATCGCTGCGCCGGGTGCAGGAGCTGACCGGGCGCAGCCTGATCTTCCACCAGGTGGATCTGCTGGACGAGGCCGGGCTGGAGCGGGTGTTCGCCTCCGCCAACTATGAGGCGGTGATCCATTTCGCCGCCCTGAAAGCCGTGGGCGAGTCGGTCAGCCAGCCGCTGCGCTACTATCACAACAACCTGACCGGCACGCTGCTGCTGGCCCAGGCGATGGCGCGCCACGGCGTCAAGAACCTGATCTTCAGTTCGTCCGCCACGGTCTACGGCGACCCGCCGCGCGTACCGGTGACCGAGGATATGCCGGTGCACTGGCAGGCCAACCCCTACGGGCGCACCAAGCGCATGATCGAGATCATCCTGGAGGATCTGTACGCCTCCGACCCAACCTGGAACATCGCCTTGCTGCGTTACTTTAACCCGGTCGGGGCGCACCCCTCCGGGCGCATCGGCGAGGACCCGCAGGGCACGCCCAACAACATCATGCCCTACATCACCCAGGTGGCGGTCGGGCGGCGGCCCTACCTGCGCGTCTTCGGCGCCGACTACCCCACCCCCGACGGCACCGGGGTGCGCGATTACATCCACGTGGTCGACCTGGCCCTGGGCCACCTGAAAGCGCTGCAGCGCCTGAATGCCAAACCCGGCCTGGTGACCTACAACCTGGGAGCCAACCGCGGTTACAGCGTGCTCGAACTGGTACAGGCGTTTGAGCAGGCCAGCGGCACGCGCATCCCCTACCAGATGGTCGAGCGCCGCCCGGGTGACATCGCAGTCAGCTACGCCGACGCCGGCAAGGCCAACCGCGAGTTAGACTGGAAGACCGAGCGCGGCCTGGCGGAGATGTGCGCCGATGCCTGGCGCTGGCAGTCGAACAATCCGAACGGGTTCGCCTGATCGCCGCCCGCTCTGCGCCGCGGTGCGAAAACACCCTCGTAAGCCGCCCTCCTGTGCGGCCTGCGCCTGATATAATAGGACATACCTAACCCGAATTCACTGCTTTAGACAGATCCAGCGGGTCAGGTACACCGGTATCGGGAAAGCAGCGCAGCAGCAGGAGGGCAGCATGGGTCAACGGGTGGGGTCGATGGTTTTTTTGGGTTTTTTCCTGGCGGCAATCTTAACCGGCTGCGCGGCCAGCCCGGCGCCGGTCACACCTGGTCCGGCGGGCACAACTGCGCCCATCGCAGCCACCGTGCCCGCCTCGCCCACCGGTGGACCGGCAGCCACGCCCACCCGTCCGGCGGCCTCTCCGGCTGCGGCAGCCCAACCGTCGCCCACGCAGCCGCCCGCGACCGCCGCCGCAGCGTCCACCGCCCAGCCGGGTGGGCCAACCAGCCCCGTCGCAGCCGCCCTGGTTGAGGTCACCCCCACTGCCTTCGCCGCCCCACGCGACTGCACCGACCTGGGCGTTTTCATCGCCGATATCACCGCCCCGGACGGCACGCTGTACGACCCCGGGCAGGCCTTTGTCAAAACCTGGCGCATCCAAAACGTGGGCACCTGCGCCTGGGATCCCGGCTACCGGCTGGTGTTTGCCGGCGGCGACCAGATGAACGGGCCGCTGGAGAACAGCCTCCCCGCGCTCCAGCCGGGCGAAAGCGGCGAAGTTTCGGTGGCGCTGGTGGCCCCGCCGCGCGGGGGGCAGCAGGTGGGCTACTGGAAGCTGCGCAACCCGGCCGGGCAGGAGTTCGGCATGGGGCTGCCGCCCAAGATCCCGCTGTGGGTCAACGTCAACGTGGCCTTTTTCCCGCTCTCAAACGGAGCAGGCCCGCAGTTGATCTCTTATCCGTTGCAAGACGCCGCGCCCTGCAGCCCGCAGGACAGCGGGCAGGATCAGCCGCCAGCCCCGGATCAACCCGCCGCTGAAGATGAACTGCAGGTGGTCGTGCTGGACGAAGACCCGCAGGACGAAAATGCGCCGGATGAGGGCGTGGAAGACGAGAACGCGCAGGATCAGGACGCCCAGGAAGCGGGCAGCCAGAGCAGCAGCGCCGGCAGCTGCAGCTACCAGGGCAGCCCGGCCTACCTGAGCCAGATCGTCAGCCTGGTGAACGCCGCTCGGGCGCAGAACGGATTGACTGCGCTGGCCCTGAACAGCCAGCTCTCGGCCGCGGCCCAGCTGCACAGCCAGGACATGGGCTGCAAGAACTACGTCGATCACACCGGCTCCGACGGCTCGACCTGGTTTGACCGGGTGCGCGCCCAGGGCTACCCGGGCGCATCATCGGCGCGCGAGAACATCTACGTTGGAAACCCTGCCTTCGGCGGCACCGCCCAGGGCGCATTTAACTGGTGGATGAACAGCCAGGTCCACCGCGATAACATTCTATTCACCAGCGTGACCCAGATCGGCGTTGGCTACGTGTTTGTCAACAGCAGCGCCTACGGCGGTTATTACACGCTGATCGTGGCCCGCTGAGGCGGGCCTGAAAGGGCTACATCAAGCGCTATGGAATACCGCAGTCTGGGACGCACCGGGCTAAAAGTATCCGAACTGTGCCTGGGCACGATGCAGTTCGGCTGGACCGCCGGCGAAGAGCAGGCCTTCGAGATCCTCGACGCCGCCTTCGCCCGCGGGCTGAATTTCATCGACACCGCCGATATCTACTCGACCTGGGCGCCGGGCAACCCCGGCGGCGTGGCCGAGCAGATCATCGGACGCTGGCTGAAACGCTCGGGCATCGCCCGCGACCGGGTGGTGATCGCCACCAAGGTGCGCGGCAAGCTGGGCGACGGCCCGAACGACGAGGGCCTGTCGCGGGCGCATATCTTCAATGCCGTTGAAGGCTCGCTGCGCCGCCTGGGGGTCGAGTACATCGACCTGTACCAGACCCACTGGTACGACGAGAATGTGCCGGTGGAAGAGACGCTTGCTGCGCTGAGCGACCTGGTGCGGCAGGGCAAGGTGCGCTACCTGGGCTGCTCGAACCACCCGGCCTGGCGGCTGACCGAAGCGCTGTGGGCCGCCGATAAACATCACCTGCAGCGCTACGATTCGCTGCAGCCGCACTACAACCTGGTGCACCGGGCCGAGTTCGAACGCGAGTTGGCGGATGTGTGCCGCAAGTACCGCCTGGGGGTGATCCCCTACAGCCCGCTGGCGGGCGGCTTCCTCAGCGGCAAGTACCGCCGCGATCAGCAGATCGACAGCGCCCGGGCGCGCAGCGCCAAGCGCCACTTCAATGAGCGCAATTGGGCCCTGCTGGACGAGATGGAAGCCCTGGCGAACACCCGCGGCGGCTGGTCCATCTCGCAGGCGGCGCTGGCCTGGATGCTCAGCGACCCGCTGGTGACCAGCGCCATCATCGGCCCGCGCACGCTGGAGCAGCTGGACGACAACCTGGGCGCGGCCGGCCTGCGCCTGGCGGCCGAGGAAAAACAGCGCCTGGACGAGCTTTCGGCCTGGAAAGAGTAGCCTGAGCCGCCGGTTCCCGGCGGGAGGAGGGAAAATGACCACGCAGCCGCCGGTCGCCGACCGGCCAATGACCGAAGAAGCCGATTTCTTGCAGATCAAGAGCATCGACCACGTCCACTTCTGGGTGGGCAACGCCAAACACGCCATGTATTACTGGTGGAAAGGCTTTGGCTTCCAGCCGGTAGCCTACTCCGGGCTGGAGACCGGCAACCGCCAGTTCGCCTCGTACGTGCTGCAGTCCGGGCAGATCCGCTTTGTGGTTTCGGCCGCATATGGGCCGAGCAGCGAGATCGCCGCGCATCACCTGGTGCACGGCGACGGGGTCAAGGCCATCGCCCTGGAAGTGGATGATGTGGAGCAGGCCTTCGCCGCTGTCACCGCCCGCGGCGGCAAGCCGGCCTGGGCGCCGCGCCAGGAGCGCGACCAGCACGGCCTGCTGCACACCGCCGCCATCTACACCTATGGCGAGACGCTGCACGTCTTCGTCGACCGCTCCGCCTACCACGGCGCCTTCGCCCCCGGCTACCGCCCGCTGGACCTGCGCGCCGAGCCGGCCGGGCTGGCGGCTGTCGACCACATGGTGGGCAACGTTCCGCTGGGCAAGATGAACCACTGGGTCAACTTCTACCATCAGGTGATGGGTTTCCGCCAGCTGCTGCACTTTGACGACCAGGACATCTCTACCGAATACTCTGCGCTGATGTCCAAGGTGATGCAGAACGGCAGCGGGCGGGTCAAGTTCCCGATCAACGAGCCGGCCGAAGGCAAGAAGAAGAGCCAGATCGAGGAGTACCTGGATTACTACATGGGCCCCGGCGTGCAGCACGTGGCGCTGAGCACCGGCGATATCCTGGCTACCGTCCAAACCCTGCGCGAGCGCGGCATCGAGTTCCTGCGCGTCCCAGACGCCTACTACGACCAGCTGCCCGAGCGGGTGGGAGCGATCAAAGAGCCGCTGGATGCGATCCGCGAGAACGGCATCCTGGTCGACCGCGACGACGAGGGCTACCTGCTGCAGGTCTTCTCTCGCCCCATCCAGGACCGCCCGACGGTGTTTGTGGAGGTGATCCAACGCCGCGGCAGCCGCGGCTTTGGCAAGGGTAATTTCAAGGCCCTATTTGAAGCGCTGGAACTGGAACAGGACCGGCGCGGCAACCTGTAAGGAGCGGGCGTGAAATTCATCACCTTTCAACTGGATGGGACCGAGTACCCCGGGCTGCTGCTGGGCGAGCAGGTGGCGGCGCTGCCCTTCCGCGGGATGCTGGAGATCGTCGAGGGCGGGGCGGCGGCGCTGGAGCAGGTGCAGGAGATCGCCCGCAAACCGTGGGAGACGATCCCGCTGGAACAGGTGCGCCTGCGCGCTCCACTGCCGCGCCCGGGCAGCCTGCGCGATTTCTACGCCTTCGAGCAGCACGTGCGCACCGCCAGCGCCAACCGCGGCCGAGCGGTGCCAGCCGAGTGGTACCAGTTTCCGGCCTTCTACTTCACCAATCACCGCAGCATCTTCGGCCCGGATGACACCATCCCCTACCCGGCCTACAGCACAGCGCTGGATTACGAACTGGAGATCGCCTGCGTGATCGGGCGCGAAGGCCGTGACCTGGACCCCGAACATGCCGCCGGGCATATCTTCGGCTACACGATCTTCAACGACTGGTCGGCGCGCGACGTGCAGCGCGCCGAATTGAAGGTCGGGCTGGGGCCGGCTAAGGGCAAGGACTTCGCCTCCTCACTCGGCCCGTGGATCGTCACCCCCGACGAGCTGGCGCCGCACGCCGCCGGACGCCCGGGCGTGTACAATCTGCGCATGCAGGCGCGCGTCAACGGGCAGCTGCGCTCCTACAGCAATTTCAACACGATCTACTACTCGTTCGGCGAGCTGCTGGCGCGCGCCTCGACCGGCGCCTGGCTGTACCCCGGCGACGTGATCGGCTCGGGCACCACCGGCACCGGCTGCCTGCTGGAGCTGACCCGCGGCGAAGGCCCCTGGCTGCAGCCCGGCGACCAGGTCGAGCTGGAGATCGACGGGCTGGGCGTGCTGCGCAATTCGGTCGCCTAGCGGCGATCAGGAGGGAAACATGCCGTTTTATGCCGCCCGCGGGCAGGTCCCGCACAAGCGCCACACCCAGTTTCACAAGCCCGGCGGCGGGCTGTACCGCGAAGAGCTGATGGGCCTGGAGGGCTTCTCCAGTCTGTCGTCGCTGCTGTACCACCACTTCCTGCCGCCGCGCGTGCTGCAGGTTGAAGACCTGGGCCAGATCCACCCGCAGTACGTCGACTTTGGCCCGCTGCGCCACCGCGCCTTCGCCACCGGCGGCCTGCCCGCCGGCGGCGACCCGCTCTCCGCCCGCCGCGAGCTGCTCTGCAACCGCGACGTTAGCCTGGCGATCAGCCGCCCAACCCGCTCGATGGATTACTTCTACCGCAACGCCCAGGCCTACGAGACCTGGTTCGTCCACGAGGGCCGCGGGGTGCTGCGCAGCCAGTTCGGCCGGCTGCCCTTCCAACCCGGCGATTACATCGTCATCCCGTTCGGCGTCACCTGGACCATGGAACTGGACGGCCCGGAGGCGCGCTTCCTGGTGATCGAGTGCCCGTCGCAAGTGGAGCCGCCCAAACGCTACCGCAACGAGTACGGCCAACTGCTGGAGCACGCCCCCTACTGCGAGCGCGACCTGCGCCTGCCCGAGGCGCTGGAGACGATCACCGAGCGCGGCGAGCACGAAGTGCGCGTCAAGGTGCGCGATCGGCTCACCCGCCACATCCTCGACCACCACCCGTTCGATGTGATCGGCTGGGACGGCTACCTGTACCCGTGGATCTTCAGCATCCACGACTTCGAGCCGATCACCGGGCGCATCCACCAGCCCCCGCCGGTACACCAGACCTTCCAGGCGCACAACTTCGTGGTGTGTTCGTTCGTGCCGCGCCTGTTCGACTACCACCCGCAGGGCATCCCGGCCCCCTACAATCACTCGAACGTCAACTCGGACGAGGTGATCTACTACGCGGAGGGCGATTTCATGTCCCGGCGCGGCATCCAGCGCTGCGATATCACCCTGCACCCCTCCGGGCTGCCGCACGGCCCGCAGCCCGGCGCCACCGAGGCCTCCATCGGCAAACTGCAGACCGACGAGTTGGCGGTGATGGTGGACACCTTCTATCCGCTGCAGCTAACCGCCCAGGCGCTGGAATGGGAAAAGCCGGACTATATGGCCTCTTGGTCGCTGGGAGATGGAGCGTAACCTCATGCAAATCGACGCCGGCGCAATCCCCTGGCAGTCCGCCTATAAGCTGCTGATCGGTTCAATTGTGCCGCGGCCAATTGGTTGGATCTCGACCCTTTCAACCGACGGGCAGCCCAACCTGGCGCCGTTCTCGTTCTTCAACGCCGCCTGCGCCAACCCGCCGCACGTGGTGTTCTGCCCGATGGTGCGCAGCAGCGACGGGGGCGAGAAAGACACCCTGGTCAACCTGCGCGCCACCGGCGAGTTCGTGGTCAATATCGCCACCGAGGCGCTGGCCGCGGCAGTCAACCTGTCGGCCACCGAGTTCGACCCGGAGGTGGACGAGTTCCAGGCCGCCGGGGTGACCCCTGCCCCCTGCCGCAGCGTGCGCCCGCCGCGGGTGGCCGAAAGCCCGATCAACCTGGAATGCCGGGTGGCACAGATCGTCGACCTGGGCAGCCAGCCCGGGGCCGGCAGCGTGGTGATCGGGCGCGTGCTGGCCTTCCACATCCGCGACGATCTGCTGATCGGCGCGGACAAGATCGACCTGGCCCGGCTGCAGCCGATCGCCCGGCTGGCGGGCAGCAGCTACGCCCGGGTACACGATACGTTTGAGCTAGAACGGCCGCCTTCGCAGCTCAGCCGGGTCAAAAAGCCGGCTGAGTAGCCAGGAACGCCTCGACACGCGCGGGTCGTAGCGTGTGCCCGCCCCGCGGCGGATCTCCTGCAGCGCGTCGTGCGGGTTGTTGGCCTGGTGATAGGCGCGGTCGGTGGTCATGGCGTCCATGCAGTCGGCCACCGAAACGATGCGCGCCAGCAGCGGGATCTGCTCGCCCGCCAGCCCGTCCGGGTAGCCCTGCCCGTCCCAGCGTTCGTGGTGCGAGCGGATGGTGGGGATCGCGCCGTGCAGGAACGGCACCGGGCGCAGCAGTTCCTCGCCCATCAGGGTGTGCTGGCGCATCAACTGCCACTCGTCGTTGGTCAGCTGGGTGGGCTTGTGCAGGATGTTCTCGGGGATGTAGATCTTACCGATATCGTGCAAAATGGCTCCAAAGCGCAGCCAGTGCAGCTGGCTTTCATTCAGCCCCAAGCGCTCGGCCACCTGCACCGCATAGGCGGTCACCCGCTCAACATGCCCGCGCGTGTAGGCGTCGCGCAGCTCGATGGCATTCGCCAGCATGATCAGCGTGGCTTCGTAGGCCTGCTCGGTCTGGACCACCTGCAGCTGCTGGCTGCGCTCCAGCCGCGAGCGGATGGCGGCCGAAAGCTGGTGATGGTCAAGCGGCTTGATCAGGTAGTCCTCGGCCCCCAGGCGGCGCCCGGCGAAGACCGCATCGCGCTCGCCCAGGGCGGTCAGGAAGACGAACGGGATCGCCAGCCACTCCGGGTTGGCGCGCACTGCGGCGTAAAACTCGTACCCGTCCATCACCGGCATATTGATGTCGGACAGGATCAGGTCCGGGCGAAAGCGCCCCAGCACCTGCAGCGCCTCGCCGCCGTGGGCTGCCGTTTCGACCCGGTAGCCGTCGGTCTGCAGCCAGATCTGCAGCCCTTCGCGCAGCAGGTCATGGTCTTCCACCACCAGGATTGCGGTCGTCGTCATGCGCCGATTGTAGCACAGCGGAGGCATTTGCGGACCCCGCCACCGGCAAATTGGCCGGAACGGCAATCACTCATCGAACCTTAAGCGCCGGGGGGAGGAAAATTCGTATACTCAGACCAATTTTGGGAGGGTGCATGAGCAATCCGTCTACGATCACGCAAACCGTCCACACGCTGGACTTGAACTTCAAGGGCCTGCCGGGCACGATCGCCGCCTATCTGCTGCCGCACGCCCACGGGGCGGTGCTGGTGGAATGCGGCCCCGGCTCGACCCTGCCGGCGCTGCAGGCCGGGCTGGCGGCCCACGGCTATACCCCCGCCGACGTCACCGACGTGCTGCTGACCCACATCCACCTGGACCACGCCGGGGCGTCCGGTTGGCTGGCGCGCCAGGGGGCGCGCATCCACGTCCACCCGGTGGGCGCGCCGCACCTGGTCAACCCGGAAAAGCTGCTTAGCAGCGCGGCGCGCATCTATGGCGACCAGATGGAGCGCCTGTGGGGCGAGTTCCTACCCGTGCCGGAAGAGCGCCTGGCGGTGATCGAAGACAACCAGGTGGTCGAAGTTGGCGGGCTGCGGCTGCGCGCCATCGACACCCCGGGGCACGCCTACCACCACTACGCTTACATCTATGAGGACCTGCTCTTCACCGGCGATGTGGGTGGGGTGCGCCTGGGCGGCATCCGCCACCTGCGCCTGCCGATGCCGCCGCCTGAGTTCAACCTGGAGCTGTGGCGCGCCAGCCTGGAGCGCCTGCAGCAGGAATACGCCGCCGGGGCGTTCGCCCGCCTGGCCCCCACCCACTACGGGGTCTACACCGATCCGGCCTGGCACCTGGCCGAGGCGCGCGCTGCGCTGGACGAGGTGGAAGCCTGGATGGAACAGGTGATGCCCGCCAACCCCGCCCCGGCCGAGCTGAACCAGCGCTTCCTGGATTGGACGCACTCGCGCTCGCAGCGCCAGGGCGTGGCCGAAGCGCTGCTGGCCCCGCTGGAAGCGGCCAACCCGTCGTGGATGTCGGCGGCGGGGATCCAGCGCTACTGGACCAAGCTGCGCAGCGCCGGGTAGCCGGGATGCGAGATCCACGGCTTCCCGGTTAAGCGGCAGCGTAACAGCCGGCCTGAGCAGGGCCGGCTGTTTGCGCGGTCAGGTCTCAATGGATTTGCTTTGATGTGAACAGAAGGGGAAGATGATCTATTTGCGATTCCCAGCAGTTTAGAGTATCATTAAGGACGCAACACGTTCGGCCGAAGTCGAAAAGCGCCCCGCGCGGATCAGCGCCGGTGGGGTTCAGGTCTCAGCGGTACGGCTGAAAGCCGTCAGGGGCCGCTGGCGATTGGATTGTAGGCGAAGGTCAGTCTGCTATCAAACGCCCGGTCTGCAGGTTGGATGGGCGTTTTTTGTTTGGTGCGATCCGCCCATCCTTATCGAGTTAATGAGCTTATAAACGTATGAAAGCTAACGAGACACAAACGATTGCGCTGCTGCGAACAGTGATCGGGTACCTGGGGGAAAAGGAGAATTTCGCCTGGTGGATGAGCGGATTCTTTGCCAGGGGCAGCCAGGCGTTCCTGGCCCCGGTATTCAGCCGTACCATGCTGTTGGCGCAGTGCAAAGGGGTAACCCAGGCGGCGGCGCGTATCCACGACGAACGCATCGGGGTGGGGTACGTCTACCACCTGTTCCGGCTGCCGGAAGATATGGAGCAGGCGATTCACCAGGCGCTGCACGAGGCGGAGCTTGGGCAGGCGATCCAGGAGGCGGTCAAGGACCGGGAGACGGCGCTGTCCGCCCTGCGAGAACGGGCCGGCGGGAAGACCAGCGAGGCGGCGGGACCAGTGCGGGTGGGACCCATTGAGGGGGTGCGCGACCCGAGGGCCTGGCGCAAGGCGGCAGCGTATTACCTGCAGGCGTTCGAGCGCGAGCAGCCCGGCGAAAAAGGACCGGCCATCTTCCCGTATTTCACCGACCTGGTATGACCAACGAAGCTTACACCACACAACTGCAAGCCGGGCTAGGGTTAATCGACGAGACCAACAAGCTGCTCGACCTGTGGGCGCCGGGGATGAGCCCCACCGAGCTCAAGCTCAAGGCGCTCGACTCGGGGGTGTTCCCCCAGCTTACCTTTCGCCGGATGCGCAATATCGTGATCGAGAGCTTCAAGCCGCGGTACCTGAGCGGTGAGGGTGCCCCGGCCGCCCGGTTAAAGCGGCTGAAGGACAAGCTCAACAACCGCGGGTATACCCAACTGTTATTCCTCTACACCTGCCGGGCCAACCTAGTGCTGGCCGACTTTGTACGCTCGGTGTATTGGACGGCTTACAGTACGGGGCGGGATACGGTGAGCAACGACGAAGCCCGCCAGTTCGTGCGGCGGGCGAACGAGGACGGCAAGACCTTTCAGCCGTGGTCGGACGGCACGATCACCCGCGTGGCCAGGTACCTGACCAACTGCTGCTCCGACTTCGGGCTGCTGGAGGCGGGCGAGAAGAGCGTGCGCCGCATCCTGCCCTATCCCATTGATGGCAGCACGACGGTTTTCCTGGCGTATGACCTACACTTTGCCGGGCGGGGCGATAACAGCCTGCTCAGCCACCCAGACTGGGGGTTGTTTGGGCTGGAGCGCGAGGATGTGCTGGACGAATGCAAGCGACTGGCGCTGCAGGGCTGGTGGATCGTGCAGTCAGCGGGCGAGGCGACCCGCATCAGTTGGAATTATGCGTCTATGGAGGCGGTGATCGATGCCCTCTCTCAAGGATAACTTCGATGAGCTGCTGGAGCGCATGCGCAGCGGGCGCGAGTTGGGGCATGCCAGCTTCGAGCCGATCTATTACCTGATCTTCCCACCCCGGCAGATCCTGGAGGTCAAGCGCAGCCTGCCGGCCTGGAAGGCCAGGCTGCAAAACGACGGCTGGGACGTGCAGGTCTTCTCGATCGCGGCTGAGATCCAGGAGATCCTTAGCGGGTCGCCGTTGATGAGGCTGTGGCTGGCGGCGGACAGCAAGGCGCCGCTGACCTGGGAGAAGACCAACCAATCGCTGACCAATGCGCTGACCACCGGCAGCGCCAGCCCTGCTGGCGGCGGTGGGCCGTTGAAGGAGCGCCTGGAGGCCAGGCTGGAACAGATCAAGGACCACAAAAAAGCCATCCTGCTGGTGACCGACCTGGAGGCGCTGCA
>JBJSYW010000653.1:0-3245 GCA_046089985.1 Chloroflexota bacterium | reverse complement strand
TGCAAGGGCTGGAGCTGGGCGCAGACGATTACATCACCAAGCCGTTCGACATCCAGGAACTGCGCCTGCGGGTGCGCAATTCGCTGCGCCGCAGCGAGCAAAGCTCGCTGACCAACCCGGTCACCGGGCTGGCGGAGGGGGCGCTGGTGGACGAGCGCCTGCGCGAGTGCCTGGCGGGCGGCGATTGGGCGCTGTTGATGGTGTCGCTGGAGAACCTGGGCGGCTTCCGTGAAGCCTACGGTTTTGTGGCCTCGGATGACGTGCAGCGGGCGGTGAGCCTGATGATCCACAACGCGATGCGCGATGTGGGCGGGGCCAACGATTTTATCGGCCACCTGGGGCCCACCGATTTCCTGCTGGTGACCCAGCCGTCCAGCCTGCCGGCGTTGATGGAGCGCATTCGCTCGCGCCTGGAGCAGTCGCTGGATTATTTCTACCCCTTGAAAGATCGCGGCAGCAGCGCCGCCCCGGGTCGGTTGGCGGTGCGGATGGGCGCTCTGCCGGCTGGAGAGAGCCGTGTGGTCAGCGTGGACGACTTAAAAAAACGCCTGGCCGCGCAGCTGGGCTGATTGGCCCCCGTGCGCCTGACCGTCGTAATCCCTACATATAATGAGGCGGAGAACCTGCCCCGGCTGGTCTCCGCCTTATTTGCGTTGCCGCTGGCTGAACTGAGCCTGCTGGTGGTGGACGACAACAGCCCCGATGGCAGCGGAGCGCTGGCCGACGAACTGGCCCGAGCGCATCCTGGCTGCATGCAGGTGCTGCACCGGGCCGGCAAGCTGGGGTTGGGCACCGCCTACGTTGCCGGGTTCCAGGCGGCCCTGGATCAGGGGGCCGAGGCGGTGGCGCAGATGGACGCCGATTTCTCGCACGACCCGGCCAAGCTGGTGGAGCTGGCGGCGGCCCTGGTGGGGGTGGACCTGGCGATCGGCTCGCGCTATGTGCCCGGCGGGCGGCTGGACGAGCGCTGGCCGCTGTGGCGGCGCGGCCTGTCGGCCTGGGGCAACATCTACGCCCGCACCATCCTGCGCCTGCCGGTGCGCGACTGCACCGCCGGTTTCCGCCTGTGGCGGGCCTCGGCGCTGCGGGCGCTGCCGCTGGAGCGGGTGCGCTCGAATGGCTACGCCTTCCAGGTGGAGATGGCCTTCCTGGCGCACCGCTTGGGGCTGCGCCACACCGAGATCCCGATCTACTTTGCCGACCGGCGCTGGGGCACGTCGAAGATGTCGTTCCGCATCCAGCGCGAGGCCGCCGTGCGGGTCTGGCAGCTACCCTTCGAGTATCGTGATCTGCGGCCGCTCCCGGCGCACCGCTGACGGCTGTGTCAATCCCTTCCCCGGTTACCCGATCCAATTTTCGCAGCCTGTACGCCGATGTGGCCTGGTTTGGGGTGCTGGCGGGCAGCGCGGTGGCGTTCTTAAACATCTACGCCGCCCGGCTGGGCGCCGGCGCGATCGCCATCGGCCTGCTGACCGCCGGCCCGGCGGTGATCAACCTGCTCTTTTCGCTGCCGTCCGGGCGCTGGTTGGAGGGCCGCCCGCTGATCCCGATCACCTTCTGGAGCGCGGTGCTGGCCCGGCTGGGCTATGTGCTGATGATCTTCCTGCCCTGGCTTGCCGCCGGGCAGGCGCAGGTGGGCTGGTTGGTGGCGCTGACGCTGCTGTTCTCGGCGCCGGGTGTGCTGCTGGCGATCAGTTTCAACTCGCTGTTGGCCGAAGTGGTTCCGGTGGAGCTGCGCGCCGAGGTGGTGGGGCGGCGCAACGCCCTGCTGGCGATTACCCAGACGCTGGTTACATTGGTCAGCGGGCAGGTGCTGGACCGGCTGGCGTTCCCGTTGAACTACCAGGTGGTCTTCGCCATCGGGGCGGTGGGCGGGCTGCTCAGCGCCTGGTACCTGGGGCGGCTGCGGGTGGACCCACAGCTGGCGGGGCGCGAGGCGCGCCCGGCGCTGCCCGACCTGGCGCTGACCAGTGGATCCGTGGGCGGGCCGCCGGAAGGCGACCTGCCCGAGCAGGCGCCGGGTGAGCCCAGGCCGGCGGAGCGACGGGGCGCGGCCCCGGCCGCGCAGCTGATCCGCCAGCTCAGCCGGCCGGCGCGAGCGCTCAACCTGGAGCTGCTGCGCGGCCCGTTTGGGCGCTTTATGGCCGCCTACCTGCTGTTCTACACCTTTCAGAACCTGGCCTTCCCGCTGTTCCCGATCCGGCTGGTCAATACGCTGCAGTTGAACGACGGTATGATCGCGTTGGGCAACGCGCTGTTCTATGCCACCATGTTCCTGGTCTCGCTGCGGCTGGGCTGGCTGGCGCGACGCTTCGGGCATCACCGTCTGCTGTGGTCGAGCGGGATGGCGCTGTCGCTTTACCCGCTGCTGATCGGCCTGGCGGGCGGCGTGCCGCTGTACCTGGCGGCGTCGCTGGTGGGCGGCGTGGTGTGGGGGGTGCTGAGCGCCAGCCTGGCCAACCGGCTGATGGAGCGCGTGCCGGCCGAGAGCCGCCCGGCGGGGATGGCGTTCCACAACCTGTCGTATAACCTGGGCATCCTGATCGGCTCGCTGTCCGGGCCGCTGCTGGGCGGCGTATTCGGCATCCAGGAAACGATCCTGGCGGCGGCCGGGCTGCGCCTGCTGGCGGGGGTGCTGCTGCTGGTGTGGGGGTAGCGTGCGCCGGCGGGATGCTGCGGCCGGTCAGCCGGCCCTGGCAGCACAGCCGGTCAGTCCGGCCGGACGGCCTGCACCAGCGCCAGCCATTCGTCCAGCGCCAGCGTTTCAGCGCGGCGCTGCGGGTCGATCCCGGCGGCCTGCAGGTGTTGACCGGTTTCGGCCGCGTTCCAGCGCATCCCCCCCGAGAGGGCGTTGCGCAGGGTTTTGCGCTTTTGGCTGAAGCCGGCCTTGGCCAGGCGGAAGAAATCGTCCAGCCGGTCGGCAGGGGCGATCGGCTGCGGGTACAGGTCGATGCGGATGATGGCCGAGTCGACCTTGGGCGGCGGGTAGAATGCGCCGGCGGGGATGCGCCCGGCGATCTGCGGCCGGCCGAAGACCTGCACGCTGAGCGCCAGCAGGCTCATATCGCCGGGGGCGGCGCAGATGCGCTCGGCCACCTCGCGCTGCACGGTCAGCACCACCCGCTGTGGGGCGGGATGGGTTTCGAGCAGGCGGCGGATCAAGGCCGAGGTGATGTAGTAGGGAATGTTGGCCGCCACCCGGTAGGGCGCCGGCTGGGCGGCGTCGCCCTGCAGCAGGCGCTGCA
>JBJSYW010000652.1:0-13118 GCA_046089985.1 Chloroflexota bacterium | reverse complement strand
GGCTGGGGATTTCCCCAGCCGGCCCGCCTTGCGCGTTCTTTGCATCTTTGTAAGGATGTGCAAGCAGACCGATTGCAAGCGGGCCGGCGACTAATAGGTCAAGTAAATTGAATTGCAAAAACTTATTCTCATGTAATGAGTTTAGAAGGAGTTCGGATCATGGCCCGCTTGAATCGCTTATGGATTGTTTTGACGGCATTCGTTATCTTGACCCTGGTCACCCCGGCGCTGGCGTTTACCCAGCTGGGCGACCGTGAAACCCCGGCGCTGCGGCTGCAGCTTGCCACCTTCAACCCGGGGCGCGGCGAAGCGCCGCACATCCCGCCCGGGCTGAGCATCGCGGCCGAGAAGGCCGCCGCGCGCGGCTACGGCTACTACATCGTGCAGTTCGGTGGGCCGCTGCAGGACTCGTGGAAGCGCAGCCTGGAGACGCTGGGCATTGAGCTGCTGGAGTACATCCCCGACTTCGCCTTCAAGGTGCGCATGCGCCCGGGAGCGGCCAACCAGGTCGAGCGGCTGCCGCAGGTGATCTATGTCGGCCCGTTCCACCCGGCCTACAAGCAGAGCCCCAGCCTGAAGCGCGATGCGGTCAACCTGTTCGGCGTGCGGCTGGAGCGCGGGGCAGACGCCCGGGCGGCGCTGGACGAGATCGCTGCGACCGGGGCGCAGGTGCTGCACGGTGAGGGCGGGGCGCTGGTGGTGGCGGCTGCGCCGGAGCAGCTGGATGCCATCGCCCGGGTGGCGGATGTGGCCTGGATGGAGAACTTCCTGCTGCCGGAGAAGCACAACGAGAGCGGAGCGGGGGGCATCATGGGCGGGGGTGCGGCGTATGCGCTGGGCTATGACGGATCGAGCCAGGTGATTGCGGTGGCAGACACCGGGCTGGGGGGCGGGACGGCAGCCACGGCGCACGCCGACCTGCCGGCAGAGCGGGTGGCGGCGATCTTCAACTGGGCGGGCAGCAGCGACAGCTGCTGGACGGTGCTGAACGACGGGGCGGTGGATGCGGACAGCGGGCACGGCACGCACGTGGCGGTGTCGGCGGTGGGGGATGGCTCGGAGACGGGCGTGGCGCGGGGAGCAGCACCGGGGGCGCAGCTGGTGTTCCAGGCGGTGGAGAACTTCGCCATCATGCAGGGGGTGTGCGCCACGTACTACCCCAACGGATACTACCTGGTGGGGCTGCCGAGCGACCTGCGCACGCTGTTCCAGCAGGCGTATGACGCCGGGGCGCGCATCCACTCGAACTCGTGGGGCACGGCGTTGGCGGGGGATTACACGCAGAACAGCGCTTATGCGGACGAGTTCACCTGGAGCCACCCCGACATGCTGATCAGCTTTTCGGCGGGCAACGCCGGGGTGGACGCCAACGCCGACGGCGTGATCGACAGCGACTCGATCGGCTCGCCGGCGACGGCCAAGAACGTGCTGACGGTGGGGGCGAGCGAGAACGCCCGCACGGACGGCTACCCGTGCGATGCAGGGCTGACCTACAACTCGTGTGCGGCGCAGGGCGGGAAGAACCTGATCTTCAGTTGGGGCACGGGCTGGCCGAGCAGCTACCCGGCGAACCCGATCAGCAGCGATGCCTCGGCGGGGAATGCGCAGCAGATGGCGGCCTTCTCGAGCCGCGGGCCGACCGACGACGGGCGGATCAAACCGGACGTGGTCGCGCCGGGGTCGTGGGTGCTGTCGGGGTACTCGGACCTGTATCAGCAGGGGTATGACAGCAGCGGGCCGAACCCGCGCACCAATGCTTACCAGAACGACGGCTACGGCTACCCGTACAGCCGGGAGTACAAGTACCTGAGCGGGACGTCGATGGCCAACCCGCTGGCGGCGGGGGGTGCGGCGGTGGTGCGGGACTACTATGCCAAGGCGCACGGGGTGCAGGCGGGGGCAGCGCTGGTAAAGGCCACGCTGATCAACTCGGCGGTGGACCTGCTGGACGAGAACAACGACGGGGCCAACGACAACGACTACCCGATCCCGAACGTGCACGAAGGCTGGGGTTTGGTGAACCTGGCGGGAGCCACGGACGGAAGCGCCGGGTTTGAGCAGAACGTGCAGGGGCTGAGCAGCGGGGCGCTGCAGCACAGCACGTATGCCGTGCCGGGCGGGCAGCCGTTCAAGGTGAGCCTGGCGTGGAGCGATTACCCGTCGACGGAAGCGGCGGCGGTGAACCTGGTGAACGACCTGGACCTGGTGGTGACGGCGCCGGACGGGACGGTGTATTACGGCAATGTATTTGCGGGGGGCTGGTCGGCGGTGGGTGGGGCGCAGGACCGGCGCAACAATGTGGAGAACGTGTACGTGGCCTCGGCGATGGCGGGGTCCTGGCTGGTGACGGTGAGCGGGTTCAACGTGCCGCAGGGGCCGCAGCCGTATGCGCTGGTGGTGGATGGAGCGAGCGGGCCGGGCGGGCCGACCCCGATGCCGACCGAGCCGCCCGCGGCGACCAACACCCCTGCGCCCACTTCTACGCCGCTGCCCACTTCTACGCCGCTGCCGACGGCTGTGCCCAGCCCCACACCCACCCCGGCGCCGGTCAGCACGGGCTTCCTCAGCCCATCGACCAACAGCCCGGTGACCAAGTCGGCCGGCGACAACAACGGCTTCCAGACCACGCCTGCCAACGCCTATGTTTCGGACAACGCCTATGCGGTTGACACCGACAGCGGCAGCGGCTCGAACACCTCGTGCACCTCGAACAAGCGTGACCATCACCTGTACTACAACTTCAACCTGAACCTGCCGGCTGGGGCGGTGGTCAAGGGCATCCAGGTCAAGCTGGAGGGCAAGGCCGACAGCTCGCTGAACGCCCCGGCCTACTGCGTTGAGCTTTCTTCCGACGGCGGGGTAACCTGGGGCATCCCGAAGGTCACCGATACGCTCGGCACGCTGGACACGCTGTACCAGCTGGGCAGCGCCGGCGACCTGTGGAACCGCTCGTGGACTGCCGCCAACCTGGCTAACGGTTCGTTCCGGGTGCGCATCACGCCCATCGCCAGCGCCACCACCCGGGACTTCTACCTGGACTACCTGGCGGTCAGCGTGACCTACCAGCCGTAAACACAAATTCCGCCATTCAGACGGGCACTCCGGGCTGCCGGGATGGTTCACACGCTCACGTGGACTGCCCCGGCAGCTTCTTCTTGTTTGATGATTGGATGTTAACCCAGACGGCAAAACCGGTATGTTATAATAGTCGTTGTTGTAAGTACTTGCAACTGCTAAGTAAGAATAACTATGAGGAGCGCATGCTAGATCACGCCACGCAGCAGCTGCGCCAGCGGGGGTTCAGGGTTACCCCGCAGCGGCTGGTCATCCTGAATATCTTGTACGACCTGGAGGGTCACTGCAGCCCCCAACAGATCTTTCAACTGGCGCGCCAGGCGATGCCTGGGCTGACCGAGGCTACGGTATACCGCACATTGAACTGGCTGACCGAGCAGGGCCTGGTGCTGGCGGCGCATGTGGGCAGCGGCCAGCTGGTCTACGAGGTCGCCGGGCGTGACCACCACCACCTGATCTGCCGGCGCTGCGGGCACACCCAGGAGATCAGCCACACGCTACTGCAAACGCTGTACGCGCGCTTTCAAGACGAAACCGGCTTCCATATCGACAGCATTCACGTAACCTTCTTTGGCCTGTGCCCACACTGCCAGGCCACGCAGCCGAATTAGGCGGCTGCCGGATTGCGATTAGAAAGGAGAGACCCAATGATCCCTTCCCTCCATTTGTTTGCCCCCCAGCCGATGCACATCCCGGACGGCTTTTTATCGGTGGCGGTGTCGCTTTTGATGTGGGCCGCCAGCGTGCTGGTGATCGGCTATGCCTTGAAGCGGGTAAACCGTGAGCTGGGTGAGCGCCAGGTGCCGCTGATGGGCGTGCTGGCGGCGGCGATCTTTGCCGGGCAGATGCTGAACTTTGCGGTGGCCGGCGGCACCTCCGGGCACCTGATGGGCGTGGCGCTGGCTACCATCCTGCTCGGCCCTTGGCCGGCGGTGATCGTGATGACGGTTGTGGTGGGTGTGCAGGCGCTGATCTTTCAGGATGGGGGCTTGCTGGCGTTGGGGGCCAACCTGTTCAACATGGGCATCGTGGGGGTGACGGTCTCCTACTTTGTCTACCGCAGCCTGCGGCGAGTGTTCGGACAGGCGCGCTGGGGCGTGCTGGCTGCAGGCGGGGCGGCGGCCTGGGCTTCGATCTTCATTGCTGCTTTGGCCGTGGCGCTGCAGTTGGCGCTGTCGGGCACGTCGCCGGCTAACCTGGCGATCCCTGCCATGGCGGGGATCCACGCTGTGATCGGGCTGGGTGAAGCGCTGATCACCGTAGGCGCGCTGGCGTTGATCAAGGCTACGCGCGGCGACCTGCTGGCCGAGGAAACGGCCGGCGCGGGCAGCTCGACCGCTCTGTGGGTGGGCGGATTGGTGATCGCGCTGGGGCTGGCGGTGGCTTCGCCGCTGGCCTCCGCCCATCCCGACGGGCTGGAGTGGGTGGCCGAACAAAAGGGCTTTCTGGGCCTGGCGCAGGGCCCGGCTTACCAGTTGGCGCCGGATTACCTGGTGCCCGGCATCGCCAACACCACCCTGGCCACGATTTTGGCCGGCGTGCTGGGGGTGCTGATCGTGTTGGGGGTATCGGTGGGACTGGCTTACGCCCGGCGGCGCAAACCGGTGACCAACGAATGAGCAGGCCGGGCTGATGCACGCTCATTTTCTCGACCCCTACCGCGCCGGGTCCAGCCTGGTACACGCTCTGGATGCGCGGGTCAAGTTTGTGCTGGCGCTGGCTTTCATTCTGACCACGGCCCTGGCGCCGCCCGGGGCATGGGCGGCCTATATCCTGCTGCTGGCGGTCGTGCTGTCGGTGGAGCTGCTTTCGGAGCTGGGGGTGGCCTTTGTGCTGCGCCGCTCGATGCTGGCGCTGCCGTTTGTGCTGGCAGCGCTGCCGGTGCTCTTCACCATCGACGGGCCGGTGTTGTTCCAGGCCCGGTTGGGTGCGTGGACGCTGACCGCCACCAGCGCCGGGCTGGCCCGGCTGGCGGCGATCGGGCTGAAGAGCTGGATTTCGGTGCAGGCGGCCATCCTGCTGGCTACCACCACCTCCTTTCCAGACCTGCTGATGGCGATGCGAGCGGTGCGCGTGCCGCGCCTGCTGGTGGCGATCTTTGGGTTGATGTGGCGCTACCTGTTTGTGCTGGCTGACGAAGTGATGCGCCTGAGCCGTGCGCGCCAGGCGCGCAGCGGCCAAAGCGACCGGCCCGGACTGCGCAGCGGCGGCAGCCTGGCCTGGCGGGCGCGCATCACCGGCGGGATGGCTGGGAACCTGTTCCTGCGCGCGTTTGAGCGCAGCGACCGCATTTACACCGCCATGCTCTCGCGCGGCTACGACGGTGAAGTGCGTGCGGCCCCGCTGCCGCCGCTGGCCCCACTCAGCTGGGGCGTGCTGTGGTCCGGGCTGCTGCTGCTGGGTGGAGTGCTGGCGCTCTCCATTCTACTGGTTTGAGACGATTATTTGATGAAGAGAATGATCCATGCACCATTCGATTGAAGTCCACGACCTGATCTATTCCTACCCGGATGGGCATGCTGCGCTGAACGGCGTATCCTTGCAGATCCAACCCTGTGAGAAGGTAGCCCTGGTGGGGCCGAACGGGGCGGGCAAATCTACACTGATTTTGCACCTCAACGGCATCCTGACCGGACGGGGCGAACTGCGCGTCGCCGGTCTGCCGGTGGTGCGCGATAACCTGGGCAAGGTGCGCGCCCGGGTGGGGTTGGTGTTTCAGAACCCGGACGACCAACTGTTTTCGCCCACCGTGTATGAAGACGTCGCCTTTGGGCCGCTGTACCAGGGCCTACCGCAGGATGAAGTGCACCGCCGGGTGGAAGAAGCCCTGGCGGTGGTGAACATGAGCGACTATGCCCGGCGGGTGTCGCATCACCTGAGCGTGGGTGAAAAGAAGCGCATCGCGATTGCCACGGTGCTGTCGATGCAGCCGGAAGTGCTGGTTCTGGACGAGCCGACTGCCGGGTTGGACCCGCGTGCCCGCCGGGCGCTGATCCACCTGCTGGACCGGCTGGATATCACCATGCTGGTCTCGACCCACGATATGCTGATGGTGCGCGAAATCTTCCCGCGCATGGTGATCATGGATGAAGGGCGCATCGTGGCGGATGGACCGACCGCCGGGTTGATGGAGGATGAAGCGCTGCTGACCGCCCATGGGCTGGAGCGCCCGTAAGGCGGGGCAGGGACTGAAAAAAGGCTGGGGCTGCCGGTAGATTGCGGACAGTCCCAGCCTTTTTTTGCGGGGGGCCGGCGTTGGCGGCGGCTAGTCGGCGGCTACGCCGGTCAGCTCGCGCGCCGACTGGCGCAGCGCTTCGGCCTTATCGGTGCGCTCCCATGGCAGGTCCAGGTCGTCGCGGCCAAAATGGCCATAGGCGGCAACCTGGCGGTAAATCGGCCGGCGCAGGGCCAGGTCGCGGATGATCGCGCCGGGGCGCAGGTCGAAGTGAGCGCCGATCAGCCCGCCGATCTCGCTGTCGGAGATCTTGCCGGTGCCGAAGGTTTCAACATTGACCGACAGCGGGTGAGCCACACCGATGGCATAGGCGACCTGGATCTCGCAGCGCTGGGCCAGCCCGGCAGCGACGATGTTCTTTGCCACCCAGCGGGCGGCATAGGCGGCCGAGCGGTCCACCTTGGTGGGGTCTTTGCCGCTGAAAGCGCCGCCGCCGTGACGGCCCATGCCGCCGTACGAGTCGACGATGATCTTGCGACCGGTCACCCCGGCGTCGCCCATTGGGCCGCCGATCACGAAGCGCCCGGTGGGGTTGACGAAGATCTTCAGCTGGTCATCCACCATATCGGGAGGCAGCTCGGGCATAATGATGTATTCGACTACGCCCTTGCGGATATCTTCCTGCGAGACGTCGGGCGAGTGCTGGGTGCTGACCAGGACGGTGTCGATGCGCTTCGGGCGTCCGAAGCTGTATTCGACCGTCACCTGGGTCTTGCCGTCGGGGCGCAGCCAGGGCAGCACGCCGCTCTTGCGGACTTCGCTCATGCGGCGGGCCATCTTGTGGGCCAGGTAGATCGGCATCGGCATCAGTGCCGGGGTTTCGTCGCAGGCGAAGCCGAACATCATGCCCTGGTCGCCGGCGCCGATGGTTTCGACCTCGGCGTCGGTCATCTCGCCGGTCTTGGCTTCCAGGGCCTTGTTGACGCCCATGGCGATATCGCCGGACTGCTTGGCGATGGCGGTCAGCACGCCGCAGGTGTGCCCGTCAAAGCCCTTCTCGCTGGAGTCGTAACCGATCTCGTTGATCACGCGGCGGGCCAGTTCGTCGAAGTTGATCTGGGCGTGGGTGGTGATCTCGCCCAGCAGCATCACAAAGCCGGTCTTGGTTGCGGTCTCGCAGGCAACGCGTGAGGTAGGGTCCTGTTCCAGGCAGGCATCCAGCACGGCATCGCTGATCTGGTCGCACAGCTTGTCCGGGTGGCCTTCCGTCACCGATTCTGAGGTGAACAGCAGGCTGGGGGATGACATAAACGTTGTGCTCATGTAGTGTGGTAACCTCCGTTTAGAAAAGAAAATGCCCCTTCCGGTACCAGTCGAAAAGGGGCATTAACGCAAGCGTTAATCAGCTGCCCTCTCATCTTCCAGAACCCGTCTGCCGGAATTAGCACCGTGGGGCATTGCTGCCCGGGTTGCCGAGGTTTCGCAGGGCCGGTCCCTCCACCTCTCTGGATAAGAGCGCCGAATGGGGCTTTATTAAAGTCTATCGATTATATCACATTTCCGCGCTTCAGGCTGTGAAGAACAGTTGGATCAGGTAGTAGCCGATCACAGCGCCCCACAGCCACGAATCGATGCGGTCAAAGATCCCGCCGTGACCGGGGAGCAGCGCGCCGGAGTCTTTGACCCCGAACTGGCGCTTGATCATGCTTTCGCCCAGGTCGCCCAGGGTGGGGAAGATGCCCATCGCCAGGCCCACCAGTGCGCCGCGCAGCGGTGTGACTGCGGTGGCCGGGCCGGCGTAGGCGGAGTAGCCCCAGGCAAACAGGGCGGTGATCGGCACGGCGAAGACGATGCCGGCCAGGTAGCCTTCCCAGGATTTCTTGGGGCTGAGACGGGGGGTCATTTTGTGGCGGCCGATGCGGCTGCCGATCAGGTAGGCGAAGCTGTCGGCGGCCCAGATGCCGGGCAGCACCAGCAGCACCCAGCCAAGCCCTTCGGGCAGGGCGCGCAGCGAGATGATGTACGCGCCCAGCCAGCCGACATACAGCACGCCGGAGAGCGAGATCGCGAAATCGCTGGCGGCATGCTGGCAGCCGCGCTCGAACTGCACCAGGTAGTGGGCCATCACCGCCATCACCAGCAGGCTCAGCACCAGCGGGGCCTGGTCGAAGCCGCTCCAGGCGCGGGCCAGCGGCAGCGCCGCACAGCCCAGCGCCACCAGCCAGGCGGAGGGTTGGTTACCGCCGGAGCGAAACAGGCGGGCGTATTCCCAACCCGCCAGCGCCAGGACGGCTGGGATGATCAGGTTGAATACCCAGCCGCCCAGGTAAATTACACCGAAGCCCAGCGGCAGCAGGCCCAGGGCAACCAGGACGCGTGTCTTGAACATGGCCTCAGGCCGCAGCGTCTTCTTGCAGCGGAGACAGCCGGCCGTAGCGGCGTTCGCGGTGGCCGTACTCCTCCAGGGCCAGGCGCAGCTGTTCGCGGTCAAAGTCCGGCCAATAGACCGGCGGGAAGTACCATTCGGAGTAAGCGCCCTGCCAGATCAGGAAGTTGCTGCCGCGCAGCTCGCCCGAAGTGCGGATGATCAGGTCGGGGTCGGGCACGCCGGCGGTGAACAGGTAGCGGTTGACCACCTCGGCGCTGATCTCATCGGCCTGCAGCCCGTCCTTCAGCATGTGTTGAATGGCATTGACGATTTCGTCTCGGCCCCCGTAATTGAAAGCCACGTTCAGCACCAGGCGGGTGTTCTCATGCGTGTATTCGACCGCGTGGAGCACCTTCTGGCGGAAGAGCGGATCGAGGCGGTCCAGGCGGCCGATATGGCGCACCTGGACGCCCTGGTCGTGCAGCTGCTGCAGTTCGTTATCGATGACTTCTTCGAAGATCTTCATCAACCCGTGGACTTCGTCCTCGGGGCGGCCCCAGTTCTCCGTCGAGAAGGCGTAAATGGTCAGGTATTGGATGCCGAACTCGATGCACGCCTCGATGACCCGGCGCAGGTTCTCTGTGCCTGCCCGGTGACCGGCCAGGCGCGGCAGGCCGCGCGCTACAGCCCAGCGCCCGTTGCCATCCATAATGATTGCGATGTGGGAGGGGATAACCTCCGGCAGATCGTTCTTTTCAGTTTGTTCCATAACCATCCGCCCGAGCCTGGCTCAGACTTCCATGATCTCTTTTTCTTTACGGTCACCGATGGCGGTCAGGTCGACAATGAAGCGGTCGGTGATCTTCTGCAGTTCTTCTTCGCCCTTCTTCAGTTCGTCCTCGGAAATCAGTTTTTCTTCTTCGTACTCGCGCAGGTCTTTGATCATATCCCGGCGCACATTGCGACAGGAGACACGCGCTTCCTCTACCCGGTGGTGCACCATCTTGACCAGGTCACGGCGGCGGTCCTCGGTGAGAGGGGGCAGGTTGAGGCGGATCTGTTTGCCGTCGTTATTGGGGGTAAGCCCGAGGTCCGAGGCCAGGATGCTGCGCTCGATGACCTTGAGGGTGGAAGCGTCGAACGGGCGGATCAGCAGCGAACGCGGCTCGGGCACGCTGATGGTGGCCAGCTGCACCAGCGGGGTGGGCATGCCGTAATATTCAATTGGCAGCTTTTCGATCAGCGCCGGGTGGGCGCGCCCGGTGCGGATGCCCGACAGATCTTCTTCGAGGGACTGGATGGCCCCTTTCATACGGCTTTCAGCTTCATGGTACACGTCTTTGAGCATGGATGCCTCCGAGAAGAGGAAATAGTGGAATCCCCGGCAGCAGCCCTGGCGAGCGGCCGCCGGGTAACCGAATTCAATTATATCAAAAGTCAGGCGCTAACGAGCGTACCGACCTTTTCGCCATGCAGCGCCTGGCGCAGCGATTCGCGGTTCCACAGGTTGAGCACCAGGATGGGCAGGTTGTTATCCATGCAGAGCGAGATGGCGGTGCTGTCCATGACCTCCAGGCGCCGGTTGAGGGTTTCGATATAGGAGAGGCGGTCAAAGCGTTGGGCGTTGGGGTTGGTCACCGGGTCGGAGTCGTAGACGCCGTCGACCTTGGTGGCTTTGATCAGTACATCCGCGCCGATCTCCATGGCACGCAGGGCCGCAGCGGTGTCAGTAGAGAAGTAGGGGTTGCCGGTGCCGCCGCCCAGGATCACCACGCGCCCTTTTTCCAGGTGGCGAATGGCGCGGCGGCGGATATATGGCTCAGCCACGGCGTGCATTTCGATGGCCGACTGCACGCGGGTGACCAGGCCGATGCGCTCCATCGCGTCCATCAACGCCAGACCGTTCATCACGGTCGCCAGCATGCCCATGTAATCGGCGGTGGCGCGTTCCATGCCGCGTTCGATGCCGCTGCGCCCGCGCCACACGTTGCCGGCGCCGATCACAATCGCCACGTCGACGCCCAATTGATGGATATCTTGGACCCGCTGGGCGATATCTTCGGCCCGGTCCGGGTCAATTCCATTCCCCTGAGGGCCGGAGAGCGCTTCACCACTCAGTTTGAGCAGAATGCGGCGGTACTTGAGCGTATGTTCCATATCCGTCCTGATCTCCCTTTTCTGGTTATGCGGAAAACAAAAAGGTGGATTTTGCGATAAGTTTACCGCAAAATCCACCCTTGTTCACAGATGGAAACTCCGAGCTTGAAGGCCGGGTAATCCCATCCTGGCGGCTTAGCTCAGCCCTTCGCCCAGCTCCCAGCGCGCGAAGCGCCGGATGACGATGTTCTCGCCGATGGCGGCGACGTTCTGCATGAGCAGTTTTTCGATGGTCATCGATTCATCGCGGATCCACGGCTGGCGCAGCAGGCAGGCTTCGTCCTTGAACTTTTCCAGGCGGCCCTCGGCGATCTTGGACAGCATGGCTTCCGGTTTGCCTTCTTCGCGGGCGCGGGCCATAGCGATTTCTTTCTCGTGCTCGAAGACCGAGGCGGGGATGTCCTCGGGCTTGATGAAGTGCGGGGCGGCGGCGGCGATCTGCAGCGCTACTTCGTGGGCGAACTTGCGGAACGCCTCGGAGCGAGCGACGAAGTCGGATTCGCAGTTGACTTCGACCATCACGCCCACCCGGCCGTTGCCGTGCGAGTACAGTTCGACGGTGCCTTCGGAGGCTTCGCGGTCGGCGCGCTTGGCGGCGGTCGCCAGGCCCTTCTCGCGCAGGAAGTCAACAGCCTTGTTGAAGTCGCCGCCGGCCTGTTCAAGGGCCTTACGGCAGTCGAGGACGCCGGCGGCAGTTGCCTCGCGCAGTTCTTTGATCATTGCGGTAGTGATTTCCATGAATTATTCCTCGGTTGCAGTGGTCTCACCGGCGGGGGCAGCAGCTTCGCCCGTCTCGGCGGTCTCTTCTTCGTACTCGACCGCATTCAGGCGGGACGAGATCTTGGCCAGGGTGGCGGCGCCGAGCAGTTCGTCGTCGGACAGTTCGGCTTCTTCGGGGGCGGCGGTGGCAGCGGCAGACGCAGCCGACAGCGGCTCTTCGTCGCCCAGATCTTTGCGCATGGCTTTGCCTTCCAGAGCCGCGTCGGCCATCTTGGCCACCAGCAGCTTGATGGCGCGGATGGCGTCATCGTTGGAGGGGATCACATAGTCCACATTGCGCGGGTCGCAGTTGGTGTCCACCAGGGCGATCACCGGGATGCCGAGCAGGTTGGCTTCGTGGATGGCGGTTGACTCACGGCGCACGTCAACGACGAACAGCAGTTCGGGCACGCGCTGCATGTGGCGGATACCGCCCAGCAGCAGCTCCAGGCGCTCGATCTCGCGGCTGATAATCAGGGCTTCTTTCTTGGTGATGCGACCGAAATCGCCCTTGTCGCGCATGCGCTCCAGGCGCTCAAGCTCGTTGATGCGGGCGCGGATGGTGCGCCAGTTGGTGAGCATGCCGCCCAGCCAGCGGGCGGTCACATACGGCATGCCGGCGCGCACGGCCTCGTCCTGGATGGTCTCCTGGGCCTGGCGCTTGGTGCCGACGAACAGGACCGAGCCGCCATCGGCGATGGTGTCGCGCACCATGCCATAAGCGGTCTGCAGCGATTTGACGGTCTTCTGCAGGTCGATGATATGGATGCCGTTGCGCTCGGTGAAGATGTAGGGCTTCATTGCCGGGTGCCACTTGTGGGTGCGGTGGCCAAAGTGCACGCCGCTTTCCAGAAGGGCTTTCATGGAAATAATGGTCATGGTGAACTCCTTTTTGGGTACATCCTGCCGGCGGTGCGTTTGCGGCTGCGACCAACAGCCGCTCCTGCCGGAGGAGGATTGGGCGCCCCGGGTGGGGCGGGATGGCCCGGGGGGTGACCCGCGGGCAGCAAACCTCCCGCACAGTGGCGGGAGCGGACGCAAGTATATCACAAAGACGGGTGAGTTGGAAGAGAAAGTTCGGGTTTCTGGCGGGCAAATTGGCCGCGGCACACAAAAAAACAGGCCCCTGCGGGAGCAGGAGCCTGTTTTTTTCTAGCTTACCAGGGGTGACCCTGGAGCCGGAAGGCTTAGTACTGGTAGAACCAGTCGCAGCCGACCGGGGTCCGCCAGGTGCGGGAGCGCCAGTAGTAGGTCACGCAGCCCCAGGACCAGTAGCCAGTGTAATTCTGGGAGAACCACCACTCGGGGGTGCCCACGGACAGGTAGCGGAAGTAGGTGACCTTTTCCTGGGTCGGCTCACCGGCAACACGCTTCAGCAGGACTTCGTCCAGCGCCAGCCAGCCCATCTTCTGCCAGTACCAGGTGCCAGTCCAGTTGACTTTGTAGTTGCGCTCGAAGCAGGGGGTGAAGGTCAGGCGCATATTGCCCAGCATGGCCAGGGTGCCGCTGCTCTTGACGCCGTCGCACTGCCAGGTGGTGCGCTGGTAGATGTCGCTCAGGACGGTGAAGATCTTGACAACGGGC
>JBJSYW010000651.1:0-7041 GCA_046089985.1 Chloroflexota bacterium | reverse complement strand
GTATGTGCGTGAGTGCTGTGAGATGGGCATCCCGTACCTGTACGACCCCAGCCAGCAGATCGTGCGCCTGGACGCAGCCGAGCTGGAACGCGGTATGCGCGGCGCAATGGCGCTGTTTGTCAATGATTATGAATACGCCCTGATCCAGAAAGCCACCGGGCTGAGCGCCGCCGACGTGCTGAAGAACGGCCCACAGGCTTTCGTGGTGGTGACGCGCGGCGAAAAAGGCGCTACAATTTATACCCACGCCGGCGAAATCGACGCTCCGGTAGTGCCCCCGCTGGCGATCGTGGATCCCACCGGGGTGGGCGACGCCTTCCGCGGCGGCTACCTGACCGGCTTCAGCCGTGGTTTTGACGTGGCGGTGTGCGCCCGCATGGGCGCCCTGGCGGCCACCTACTGCCTGGAACAGCGCGGCCCGCAGGGCCAGAGCTATACCCGGGCCGAGTTTGTGGCCCGCTACCGCCTGCATTTCGATGACCAGGGGCTGTTGGATCAACTGCTAGCCTGAACGAAATTTGAACGTATTTAGGGAGATTGACTGCATGGAAAATTACGATGTTCGTGATGTAAAGCTGGCCGAAGGCGGCCGGCGGCGGATTGATTGGGCCGAGCGCGATATGCCGGTGCTGCGTTCGATCCGCGAACGGTTTGCCAAAGAGCGCCCGCTGCAGGGCCTGCGCGTAGCCGCGTGCCTGCATGTGACCACCGAGACCGCCAACCTGATGAAGACCCTGCACGACGGCGGCGCGGATGTGGTGCTCACCGCCTCCAACCCGCTTTCGACCCAGGACGATGTGGCTTCGTCGCTGGTCGCTCACGATGAGATCCCGGTCTTTGCCATCAAGGGCGAGGACAACGTTACCTATTACAAGCACATCAACTCGGCCCTCGATCACCAGCCGCAGATCACGATGGACGACGGCGCCGACCTGGTGAGCGTGCTGCACAAAGAGCGCCGCAGCCAGCTGGCAACCGTGCTCGGCGGCACCGAAGAGACCACCACCGGCGTGATCCGCCTGCGCGCGATGGCAATGGACGGGGCGCTGGCTTTCCCGGTCATCGCCGTCAACGACGCCATGACCAAGCACTTGTTCGATAACCGCTACGGCACTGGCCAGTCGACCATCGATGGCATTGTGCGCGCCACCAACGTGCTGCTGGCCGGGCGCACCTTCGTTGTGGCCGGCTACGGGTGGTGCGGGCGCGGCCTGGCCAGCCGGGCGCGCGGCATGGGCGCCAATGTGATCGTCACCGAGGTCGACCCGCTGCCTGCGCTGGAGGCGGTGATGGATGGCTACCGCGTGATGCCGATGAACGAAGCCGCCTGCCTGGGCGATATCTTCGTCACCGTCACCGGCGACCTGAACGTGCTGGACCGCCACCACTTCGAGCTGATGAAAGACGGCGCAATCGTGGCCAATTCCGGCCACTTCAACGTCGAGATCAACATCCCGGCGCTGGAAGGACTGGCAACCGAGAAGCGCCTGGTGCGCCCGTTCGTCGACCAGTACTGGCTGCCCGACGGCCGCCGCATCAACCTGCTGGGCGAAGGCCGCCTGATCAACCTGGCTTCCGCCGAAGGCCACCCAGCTTCGGTGATGGATATGTCGTTCGCCAACCAGGCCCTCAGCCTGGAATACATGGTCAAGAACTACGCTACGTTGGAAAAGAAAGTCTACAGCGTCCCGTCTGAGATTGACCGCGAGATCGCTCGCCTCAAGCTGGACGGCATGGGCGCTAAGATCGATACGCTGACACCCGAACAGATCGCCTACCTGAATTCCTGGGAAGAAGGGACTTAAGCCGATGTATTTCAGCCGCGCCCAGCTCGAATCGATCGAAGACCAGGGCCTGGCCCCCTACGCCTGCCACAGCAAAGCCACGAAAGGCCGGGCATATCCGGAAGATGAGCCGGATTATCGCACCCCGTTTCAACGGGACCGGGACCGCATCCTGCACACCACCGCCTTCCGGCGGCTGGAGTACAAGACGCAGGTCTTCATTAATTACGAAGGTGATTATTACCGGACGCGATTGACCCACACGTTGGAAGTGGCCCAGATCGGGCGGACCATCGCCCGCGCCCTGGGCGCCAACGAAGACCTGATCGAGGCCATCTGCCTGGCGCACGACCTGGGGCACAGCCCGTTTGGCCATTCGGGAGAGGTGGCGCTGGCGCGGATCATGAAGGACTACGGCGGCTTTGACCACAACAAACAGTCGCTGCGCATCGTTACCGTGCTGGAGCGGCGCTACCCGGACTTCCCCGGGCTGAACCTGACCTGGGAAGTGCGCGAAGGCATCGTTAAGCACGAGTCGGAGTATGACATCTCGGATGCCGGCGACTATAACCCCGATCTGCGCGGCCACCTGGAAGCGCAGATCGCCAACGTCTCGGATGAGCTGGCCTACACCGCTCACGACCTGGACGACGGCCTGCGCTCGGGCATGATCACCCCGCTGATGCTGGATGGCATCCCGCTGTGGGAGATCCTGCTCGAGAGCGTGGGCGTGCGCCCGGCAGTGTTGGACGACCTGACCCGCCACCGCCTGATCCGCCGCTTGATCGGCATCGAGGTCAGCGACCTGATCAACACCACGCACGCCCGCCTGCGCGACAGCAACGTCAAGTCGGTCGAAGAGCTGCAGCGCTTGCCCTACAACGTGATCGGCTTCAGCGAAGACCTGCACCGGCGCAACCGCCAGATGAAGGATTTCCTGTATTCCAAGCTCTACCGCCACTATCGGGTGGTGCGCATGCAGGTCAAGGCCGAGACGGTGTTGAAAGACCTGTTCAACGCGTATCGCAGCGAGCCGACGATTCTGCCCGGGCACATCCAGGAGCAGATCCCCGAGGTGGGGCTGGAGCGCAAAATCTGTGATTACATCGCCGGGATGACTGACCGGTTCGCCATCGAAGAACATCAGAAGTTGTTTGATCCGCTGATCAAGCCATAGGAGCACCATGCCGGACCCGATTTACCTGACCAAAGAAGGCGCGGAAAAGCTGCGCATCGAGCTGGTGGACTTGAAAGGCCCGCAGCGCGAGTCGATCTCGCGCCGCCTGCGCGATGCCATCTCGCAGGGCGACCTGTCGGAAAACGCCGATTACTCGAAAGCCAAGGAAGACCAGTCTTTCCTGGAGGGGCGCATCCAGGAGTTGGAGTACATCCTGTCGTCTGCCACCATCGTAGAGAGCGGCGGGGTGCGCGACAAGGTGGAAGTGGGCGCTACCGTCACCGTGCAGGAAGACGAATATGATCCGGAGACCTATTACATGGTGGGGGCGAAGGAAGCCGACCCGCGCCAGGGCAAGATCTCGAACGAATCGCCGATTGGGCGGGCGTTGATGGGCAAACGGGTCGGCGAACACGCCGAAGCCGAGACCCCCAACGGCTCGGTGCGCTTGAAGGTGCTCAAGATCGAGTAGCGGGCGCAGGCCGTTCCCGCTGCACTGCGGGCCGCAAACAAAAATCCGCCGGGCGTTCTCAACCCGGCGGATTTTATTGTCGGTCCTACTCCCCCGGCTAGGCGGGGATCTCTTTTTGCCAGATCGCCAGCTCCAGCAGCAGGTGGTCGAAGTAGCTTTCGCCGGGCATAGCCCCTTCGCCGTACTCCATGTTAACCACGGTGGCCTTCATCGTCAGGGTCTGGGTTTCGAGATCGAACGAATATCCCTGTTCGGCCTGCTCCGGTTCGCCCTTGGCTTCCAGGCGGGCGCGGATGGCGTTATCCAGGAAGGCATGCCGGCTCATCAGCACCTTGGTGACGGTCTGGATATCGTTCTTGTCGAACAGCCAGACCTCGAAGGCGGTCACCTTCTTCGGGTCGCCCACGCCGATGGTTTCGGAGATACCCACCCCGCACTCGCCCAGGAACTCACCGCCCTGCGAGTCGATGCTGAACGAGTCATCGAACAGGTCATCACCCAGCTTGTAGGAGGCCATAAACTGCGCCACGGGCGGCTGCGCGCCGTAGTCGGTGGGCACAGCCTGCTTGCGCATCTCGATCGCCTGCTCGGCGGCGGTGGGGCCGGAGGTGCTGTTAGCGAAGCGGTTGCGGAAGAACATGAAGTAGGCGGCGATGCCCAGGGCTGCTAGCACTACCACGCAGGCCAGCAGGATGTAGAGCAGCCAGCCAGAGCCGCCTTCTTCGGCGGCCTGGGCTTCTTCGGTAGGGGCCGCAGCCGGCGCTTCCGTCACCAGACCGGGGGCAGCCGGCTCGACGGCAGGCAGCGTGCCGGTGATCGGCGCGCTTACCGGGGCGGTAACTGCCGGCGCTTCGGTCAGCGCGGGCGGCGGCATAGCCTGCCCCAGCGCGATGGCGGTAAATTCGTTGACCAGCGCCGGGTCCAACCCGTTCGGGTTCTGGGTTACCTCGGTGAGATATTTCTCGCCGTTCTCACCCAGTGCAGCGTAGCGTTCCTGGGCCTGCGCCTGGTTGCGGTCGGCGCCGTACGAAGCGATTGACATGCGCAGGAAATCCTGCTGCCAGGCTTCGCTCAGCTGCCCCGGCCCGGCATCGACCCAGGTCACCGGCCATACGACCCAGCCTATCAGCAAGCCGATAAGCAGCCCAATGACTACGCCGGCCAGCGCGGCGTACAGCGGGTTCTTCGATAGCGTTTGGATTCGGTCCATCTTTTTGCTCCCTGATCGGTGGGTGGATATCTTGACCTTGATTCCCAGCGCGGCGGGCAAATCATTGACTCGCCTACCTGTTCTATTTTAGACCATTGTAGCAAAAAATGCAACTATTTTTTCATCATCCCTGGAGGGCGGCACACTTTTCGGAAGCCTGCCGCTCCCCGGGGATGATTGGGAAGGTTGGTCGATGGACTCAATTGCAAGTTCTATGCCGCATCGGCCATTTCGTCCACCGATACGTCGGCTTGCACCTGGTCGAGCGGGAAGCGTTCTTCACAGGCGAGGCACTGGGCGTTCTGCTTATCGGCGATCACCAGCAGCCCGCCGCACTGCGGGCAGGGCTTGGGCAGCGGGCGTTTCCAGGAAGTGAAGTCGCAGCTCGGGTAGTTGGCGCAGCCGAAGAAGACGCGCCCCTTGCGGGTCTTGCGCTCAACGATCTCGCCGGCGTCCTTCGGGCACTTCACGCCGATTTTTTCCAGCCAGGCTTCGGTGTAGCGGCAGTCAGGGAAGCTGCTGCACGAAATGAACTTGCCGTAGCGCCCCCAGCGGATCACCAACTCGTGACCGCACTCCGGGCAGTCCCGCCCGATCGGCTCCGGCCCCATGTTGTGCATCGGCATCTTCTTATCGGCCTCTTCCACCTGCTCGGCGAACGGGCCGTAGAACTCGCGAATCACGTTCACCCAGGGCAGCTCACCGGCGGCGATGCGGTCCAGGTCACTCTCCATCTGGGCGGTAAAGTGTACGTCCAGGATTTCAGGGAAGTGCTCGATCAACAGGTCGTTGACCAGCAGGCCGGTTTCGGTCGGGTTGAGGCGCTTGCCGTCGCGGTTGACATAGCCGCGCTGCTGCAGCGTAGCCAGGATGGGGGCGTAGGTGGACGGGCGGCCGATGCCGTTCTCTTCCAGCGTGCGCACCAGCGAGGCCTCTGAGAAGCGCGGCGGAGGCTGGGTAAAGTGCTGCTCGGGCAGCAGCTTCATCAAGCGCTGTGCCTGCCCCTCGCTGATATCGTTGGGGATGCGGGCGGTCTCATCGTCCTCTTCGCTCTTGACGTCCTCATCCCGGGTTTCTTTATAGACGATCAGGAAGCCGGGGAAGGCCACGGCCGAGCCGGAGGCGCGCAGCAGATACTGGTGCGCCTGCCCATCGCCGGTCACATCCACCGACAGCGTGTCAAATACCGCCGCGGCCATTTGCGAGGCCACAAAACGCTGCCAGATCAGCTGGTACAGCCGGAATTGGTCCCGGCTGAGGAACTCTTTAATGGCATCCGGGTGGCGCATCACTGATGTGGGGCGGATGGCTTCGTGCGCTTCCTGCGCTCCAACCGCCTTCTTGAACTTCGTGGCCGTTTCGGGCAGGAATTTTTCACCGTGCTGCTGCAGGATGTAGGCGCGGGCCTCATCCTGGGCGAGCTGCGAAATATTGGTCGAGTCGGTGCGCATATAGGTGATCAGGCCCTGCGCCCCGCCCTCGCCCACGTCGATGCCTTCGTACAACTGCTGCGCCAGCGCCATCGTGCGCCGGGCGGTGTAGCCCAGCCGGCGCGATGCTTCCTGCTGCAGCGTGCTGGTGATAAACGGCGCGGCTGGGTTGCGCTTGCGCTCGCCGTGCTTGATTCGCCCGATCTTGTAGGCGGCCTGCTGCATGTCGTCCACCAGCGGGGTCACCGCGACTTCACTGTCCAACACCGGCTCGAGCTCGTCCACCCGCATCAGCTTGGCGATGAACGCGCCTTTGCTGCCTTCCGGCCGGAACTCGGCTGCGATGGTCCAGTACTCCTCCGCTTTGAAGGCGTCGATCTCGCGTTCGCGGTCGACGATCAGGCGCAGCGCCACCGACTGCACTCGCCCGGCCGACAACCGGCCGCGCACCTTACGCCACAGCAGCGGGCTGAGGTTGTAGCCCACCAGCCGGTCCAGCACCCGGCGGGCCTGCTGTGCGTCCACCAGCGACATATCGATATCGCGGGCGTGCGCGAAGGCATCCGCCACTGCCGGCTGGGTGATCTCATGGAACACCACCCGGCGGGTGATCGCCGGGTCAATCCCGGCCGATTCGAGCAGGTGCCAGGCGATCGCCTCGCCTTCGCGGTCCGGGTCGGTCGCCAGGTATACTTCAGCGGCGTGGCTGGCAAGGCTCTTCAGTTCTTTCACCACGCTGCGCTTTTCGTTCGGCACGCGGTATTTGGGCTGAAAATCGTTTTCCACATCCACCGACAGCTGCGAGCGCAGCAGGTCGCGCACGTGGCCCACCGAAGCCTTGACGGTATACTCTTTCCCCAGGAAGCGCCCCACCGTTTTAGCCTTGGCCGGCGATTCGACGATCACCAGCTTGCCGGTGCGCTTTTTACTGCGCTGCTCGGCCGGCGGGGGCGTCATCCCCTGGTGCG
>JBJSYW010000650.1:0-5739 GCA_046089985.1 Chloroflexota bacterium | reverse complement strand
CCCTGAACGCCATTTTGAACCACGAGAAGCGCATCGTGCACGTGCTGGCCGGCGCGCCGCGGGCGGTGATGCAGGCCGGCATCCCGCTCTCGCGCGCCGTGTGCCAGGTGGGCGCCGCGCAACGCTACGCGCTGGTGATCGCTGCGCCGGGCGGCCATCCGAAGGATATCAACGTCTACCAGGCCCAGAAGGCGCTCTATCACGCCTGCCGGGTGGCGCGCCCTGCCGCGCAGGTGCTGCTGGCAGCCGCCTGCCCGGAGGGCGCCGGCAGCCGTGCCTATGCAGCCTGGATGCCGGGCATGACCAGCGGCGCCGAGGTGCTCGAACGCTTCGCCCGGGAAGGCTTCCGCATCGGCCCGCACAAGGCTTACCAGCTGGCCCGCGACAGCGCCCGGGTACGCCTGCGGCTGCTGTCGCAGATGCCGCCCGAGCTGGCCCGCTTCCTGCTTTTCGACCCAATCGACGACTGGCAGGCGGCCGTTGACCGGGCGGAGGCCGAACTGCCCGCCGGCGAACGCATCGCCATCCTGCCGCGCGCCTCCGCCACCATTCCCTACATCGCCTAGAACACCCAACCACCAGACTATCGACCCGAAGAGGAGCAACCCGATGAAAATCAAGCTCAGCGAAGACTGGCTGTCTGTGATCATCGCCCTGGGCCTGGTGCTGCTGGCCGTCCTGGGGTGGATTTCACCCACCTGGATGGTATTCTAGCGCCGCGCACGCGGCAGGGAGGCGGCAAGATGGCTGCGATTAACCTCAAAAACACCCCTAAGGCCCCGGCTCTGGCCGGGACGCTGTTCGGGCTGGCGGTCGCCGTCGCTCTGGCGGTTACCGCCCGCTGGTTGAAGCTGCAGTTCTATCCCATCGCGGATATCGGCCTGGGCATCCCAGGCAAGGCGCTGGAGTACCCGCTGTGGGCGGCGGCGCTGGGGCTGCTGGCCAACTACGCCCTGAAGGCCGCCGGGCTGCACGAGTGGAGCCGGGCGGGCTTCCGCACCGAGCTGTTCTTGAAGGTCGGCCTGTGCTGCTGGGCGCCACGATCGGCTTCAAGGCCATCCTGTCCACCGCTGCCGGGGCGATCGTCCAGGCGCTGATCATGGTTACCGCAGTGTATTTCTTCAGCTGGTGGCTGGGCGGCAAGTTCGGCCTGCCCGATACGCTGCGGGCGGTGATGTCCACCGCCGCCTCGATCTGCGGGGTCTCGGCCGCCATCGCCGCCGCCGGCTCGGTGCTGGCGAAGAAAGAGGAGGTCACCTATATCACCACCCTGGTGATCCTGACCGCCCTGCCGCTGATGGTGCTGGCCCCGCTGGCAGCCGGCGCGCTGCGCCTGCCCGAACCGGTTGCCGGGGCCTGGTTTGGCGGCAACATCGACACCACCGCAGCGGTGCTGGGCGCCGGCACGCTGTACGGCGAGACGGCGCAGAAGATCGCCTCGATCGTCAAGCAGGCCCAGAACGCCCTGATCGGTGTAGCGGCCTTCCTGCTAGCCTTCTACTTCTCCACCCTGGCGGAAGGCAAACGCCAGCGCCCCAGCGCGGCGCTCATCTGGCAGCGCTTCCCAAAGTTTGTGCTGGGCTTCCTGGGCGCTTCGCTGCTGTTCACCCTGGCGGTGATCCCAGAAGCCAGTTCCAAAGCGCCCAACGCCGGCAATGCCATCAGCGCCATGAAGGACTGGTCCTTCTGCCTGGCTTTCACCTGCATGGGGCTGGAGATCTCGCTGTCCGACATCCGCAAGATGGGCTGGGCGCCGCTGGTGGTGTTCCTGACCGTGACGGTCTTTAACACCCTGCTGGCGCTGGCGGTCGCCTGGCTGATCTTCGGCTGGCTGCTGCCCCACGGCCTGTAAACCACCGGGCATCTGGCGACAGATGTACCCCGAAGAACATGCCATGCATCACTGGCAGGCTGCGCCTAATGCCGCTATGATCAGGAAAAATTTCCTGGAGGATAAATGTACGTCATTACGATCGACACCACCAAATGCCAGGGCTGCGGCGACTGCGTCGACACCTGCCCGAACGTGCTCTTCAGCATCAGCGAAGAGAACGGTAAGAAATTCGCCATGCTCTCCGGCGACCCGGACGATTGCATCGGCTGCCTGTCGTGCGAGGCCGGCTGTGGCGACGGCGCCATCACCGTCACCGAGCTGTAATTCCTGGCGGCTGGAACAGCGCCGAATTATGCCTGAGCCGGGTTGGACAAAAGATCGTCCAACCCGGCTTTGTTTGAAGGAGCCCCCACATGCTGCCCTTCCTGCTCATCCTGCGCCAGTTTGGCCGCGCCATCCGCCACGCCTGGCACGACCCCGCCTTCCGCTTCCTGGCGGTGGTGGTCGCCGGGGTGCTGGCGATCGGGTCCAGCTTCTATCATTACGTGGAAGGCTGGCGCTGGCTGGACAGCCTGTACTTCAGCGTGATCACGCTGGCAACGGTGGGCTACGGCGACTTCACCCCCAAGACCGACGCCGGCAAGATCTTCACCATGCTGTACATCTTCACCGGCATCGGCCTGCTGGTGTCGATCTTCACCCGGCTGGCTGAAGCGCTGCTGGACGCAGAGCAGGACCGCCGACGGGCCGGCGCGGGGCAGCGAAAGCGGCGGAAATCGCCGCCTGGTTAAGCCACAACTTACGGCTTCTCGCCCTTGCGATAATCCATGTGCGCGATGCCCTGCTTCAGTGCGTACAGCACCGCCTGGGTGCGGTTCGACAGGCCCAGCTTCGCCAGGATGTTGGTGACATGCGTGCGCACCGTGCGCTCCGACAGGTACAGTTCGTCGGCGATATCCTGGTTGGTCTTGCCCAGGGCCATCTGCTGCAGGATCTCCACCTCGCGCTCGGTCAGCCCGGCTTCGTCATCCAACCCGGCGCTGCCGTCCTGGATGTCCTCCATCAGCTTGCGGGCGATATCCGGCCCCAGCGCCGGGCGGCCCAGGTAGGTGTCGCGGATGGCCTGGATCAGCTCATCCGACGACGTATCTTTCATTAAATAGCCCATCGCCCCGGCCTTGATGGCCGAAAAGACCATGTGGTTCTCGGCAAAACTGGTCAGCACCAGGATGCGCGCCTGGGGCATGATTTTACGGATCTCGCGCGTCGCCTGCACCCCATCCATCTCCGGCATCACCAGGTCAAGCAGGATCACATCCGGCTGCAGTTCCTGCACCAGCTTGACCGCCTGCGCCCCGTTGGCGGCCGAACCGACCACCTTCATCCCGCTCTCGGCCGCGAACAGGGCGTTTAGCCCATCGCGCACCACGGTATGGTCATCGACGATCAGGATGCGGATCGGTTTGCTCATCGTTCCCTCCGGTTTGCTCCCAATTGTACATCCACCAGCACGCGCGTGCCCTGCCCCGGCGCAGACAGGATCTGCACCTGGCCGCCCAGCGCTGCGGCGCGTTCATGGATATTCGCCAGCCCCATCCCGCCGGCGCTGCCGCCCACCTGCGGATCAAAGCCGCGCCCATCGTCGGCCACCTCCAGGCGCAGCGCCTGCCCATCGCACAGCAGCCACACCCCCACCGTGGCAGCGTGGGCGTGTTTGAGGGTGTTGTTCAGCGCTTCCTCGGCAATCCGGTACAGCCCCATCTCCAGGCTGTGCGGCAGGCGCGGCAGCGGATCATGCACCAGGCGCGCGTTGATCCCGGTGCGCTTCTCGACTGCGTTCAAACGCCGCTCCAGCGCCCCCACCAGCCCTTCGTCCAGCTCGTCCGAAGGGCGCAGTTCATACACCAGCAGGCGCATCTCCTTCAGCGCCTGTTGGGCGGCCTGCTCGATGCGCGCCAGGTGCTGCTCGGCCAGCCCCTGGTCACCCTTGCGCAGCACCTTCAACGCCGCCCCCGAGAAAAGCGCCTGGCTGTAGAGCAGTTGGGTGACCGAATCGTGCAGCTCGCGCGCCAGGCGCTGGCGCTCCTGCACCACCGCGGCCACCTCGGCCTGCTTGATCAGCCGCGAGCGCTCCATCAGGCTGCCGATCTGGTCTGCCACGGTCATGAACAGGGTGATGTCTTCGATCGAATAGTCCTGGATGGTGCGTCCGAACAGGCTCAGCACCCCCAGGGCCTGGTTTTTGGCCCGGATCGGGGCTGCCAGGTACGCCGGGCCCACCGCGCCGCCGGCCCGGCGCAGCGCTTCCGGCGCGCCGGCTTCGCCGTCCAGTTCGGCCACCACCAGCGGGCTTTGCGAGGCCAGCACCGCCTGCCAGAAGGGCAGCCCGGCGGGCAGCGCCTCCAGCCCGGGCAGCTGCTCGGACGGCAGACCGTTCTGCGCCGCCAGCGACAGGCGCTCGTCCTGCTCGAGAAAATGCACCGTGCCCGCCGTCCCGCTCATCGACGCCACCGTTACATACAGGATATCTTCCAGCAGCGCCAGCAAATTGCGCGGCTCGGAGGCCAGGGCGTTGATATGGTAGAGCGTGGTCAGGTGTTGGGTGCGCAGGCTGACCTGTTTCTCCAGCGCTTCCAGCATCACCGCCCGGCGCAGCGAAGCCGCCGCCAGTTCGGCCACCGTGCGGAACAGGCTTAGGTCGGGGGCGGTGAAGCGGCGGCGGGCCTCGAAGGCGAACAGCAGCAGCCCGAAGGTGATCTCGTCTGCCGCCAGCGGGATTGCCAGGGCCGACTGCGCCCCGGCAAAGGCGCGCTCGTACAGCCGCGCCGGGTGCTGGCGCAGGAACTCGGCCGTGTCGCCCAGCGTGGCCGGCTGGCCACGCTCCAGGGCCGCCTCCAGCCAGCCGCCGTCTTCCACCAGGGATAACCCGGTCAGCTCGCCGGGCGAGCTGGCCTGCGCCACCAGCGCCCCGCCTGCCGGCGCAGGCGAGAGGAACAGGCCGCGCGCCGCCCCCAGGAAGCGCGTCAGCTGCTCGACGATCGCCGCCAGGGTGTTCTCATCGCGTTCGGCCTGCCCCAGCGCTGAGCTGATGCTGCTCAGCACTTCCAATTCTTCGGTGCGGCGCTGCGACTGCTCGCCCAGCCAGGCGCGCTGCAGCACCTGCGAGACCTGCTCGGCAAACATGGCCATCGTGGCGGCGTCTTCCGGGCTGTAGGCGCTGCGGCGCAGCGAACCGAGCGACAGGAAGCCCAGCATCTCGCCGCCGGCCAGCAGCGGCGCGCCCAGCCAGCCGCGCATCTTGCGCAGCTCGGGCCACTGGGCAAAGCGCGGGTCGGCGCGGGCGTCGCCCACCACCAGCGGGCGGCCCAAGCGGCGCAGCTCGGCCACCAGCGGGTCATTCTCCGGGAAGACCGCCGGGTAGGTCTCGGCTGCGCCCGGCTCGCCGGCAGCGGCGGTAGGATCATGGCGCTCGGCCGGCGCAAAGCGTTGGTTCTCGTCCACCAGGAACAGCCCGGCCCGGTCGTAATGGATCAGCCCGTGCAGGTGCACCAACAGCGCTTCCAGGGTGCCTTTCAGGTCGCCGGCGCTAGCCAGGGCAGCCATCACATCCCGCATCACCTCGGTCTCGCGCTGGCGCTGCTGGGCGGCGCGGTGCAGGCGGGCGTTTTGGATCATTACCGCCAGCGAATCGGCCACTTCCTGGGCGATCTGCACGTGCTCGATGCGGAACACGTCTGGCGATCCGGAGGCCAGCCCCAGCAGGCCGATCAGCTCTCCGCCGCGCCGCATCGGCACGGTCAGGTACGAGCGGATGTCCTCCGCTAGCATCATGCGCTGGCCCGGCGTGGGCTGCTCTAGGGCCAGGAAATCGTGGATGATGAACGGCAGGCCGTCTTTCAATGCCG
>JBJSYW010000649.1:0-3763 GCA_046089985.1 Chloroflexota bacterium | reverse complement strand
ACAGGTGCCGCCCCCAGGTCACCAGCCCGATCCAGAACAGCGCGGCCAGGAACACCGGCCAGGAACACCGGCCAGCTGAGGCAGCCGGAAATCGGGCGGGTGGATTGTGGGGCGGGTGCGTTCATAGAAACTGCTCCTGGGCTGCCGGCGGGCCGGCCGGTCAGCAGGGGAAATAGGGGGTCCCGGTATGCAGGTCAAAGCCGTTGCGGCGGGCGGCCTCAGAGAACCAGCGCCCGCTGTCTTTAACGATGCGCTGCTGGCTGGCGAAATCGACGTAAACGATCCAAAAGCGCATTTCGTAGCCGTAGGCCCATTCGAAGTTGTCCATCAGCGACCAGGCAAAGTAGCCCTGCAGCGGCACGCCTTCCTGGATGGCGCGGTGGCACTGCACCAGGTGGTCGCGGATATAGCGCGTGCGGCGCACATCGCGCACCCGCCCGTCGGCGTCGACCCCGTCGGGCATGGCCGCGCCGTTCTCGGTGACGAAGAGCTTGGACGGATGGTAGTCGCGCCATACGCGCGTCAGCACCTCGTACAGCCCCTGCGGGTAGATCTCCCACAACAGGGTGTATTCGTTGCCAGTCGGGTTTTCATTGCGGAAGTTGACCAGCGGGATGTCGGGGTCGTGGCGGATGACGGTGCGGTTGTAGTAGTTGATGCCCAGGAAGTCGATCGGAGCGGTGAACTTCTGGAAGTCCTCCGCCGGCAGGGGCGGCAGCAGTGGCCCGAACTGGGCCAGCAGCAGGTCGGGGTATTTCCCGGTCATCAGGGCGTCCAGGAACAGGCGGTTCTGCACCGCATCGTAGCGCTGTGCGGCGCTGTGATCCAGCGGGTCGTCGCTGTGCGGGTGGACGCTGGTCAGGTTGAGGGTAATGCCGGCCTCGATCGGGCGACCGGCTTCGGCGCGCAGCACCGGCACAGCCAGCCCGTGGCCGAGCAGCAGGTTGTGCACGGTGGCCAGCGCCACACCGGCGTCCTGGATGCCAGGGGCGTGCTCGCCCAGGAAGTTGCCGGCAAAGGCGGCCACGAACGGCTCGTTGAGCGTGGTCCAGTGCAGCACGCGGTCGCCTAGCCGTTCGGCCACCAGCCCGGCGTACTCGGCGAAGCGAAAGGCGGTCTCGCGGTTGGCCCAGCCGCCCTGGTCTTGCAGCGCCTGCGGCAGATCCCAGTGGTACAGGGTCAGGAAGGGAGTGATGCCCTTGTCGAGCAGTCCATCCACCAGCCGGTCGTAGAAATCCAGCCCGGCGGTGTTGGGCGCGCCCATCCCGGCCGGCTGGATGCGTGGCCAGGCGACCGAGAAGCGGTAGGCTTTGTAGCCCAGCTCGGCCATCAGGTTGACGTCATCCTGCCAGCGGCAGTAGTGATCAGCGGCCACATCACCGGTGTGCCCGTGGCGGATTTTGCCCGGCGTGTGGCTGAAGGTATCCCAGATTGACTTGCCGCGCCCATCGCGGTTGACGCCGCCTTCAATTTGATAGGCGGAAGTGGCGGTTCCCCAGTGGAACCCGTCCGGAAATTGCAGAAAGTTGTCCTTACTCATCGTACTCCTTACGCTACGGATAAAACTGGCCGCCGGCGTAATCCACCGATCCGGTCAGGATTTCAAAGCCGCGAATACCAATCCCAGCGCAGCGATGCCGGAGGCTGCCAGGCAGGCGCGGCTCACGCCCAGCACCACGGCAGCCGGGTCCAGGTGGGCTGCGGCGCCGGCCAGGCTGGTGAAGATCGCTCCGGCGATGCCCACCCCCAGCACCATGCCTACGTTGCGGGAGGTGGCCAGGATGCCGGAAGCGATGCCCTGCCGGCCGCGCGGGGCTGCGCCCATCAGGGCGCTGGTGTTGGGCGAGATAAAGATGCCCGTGCCCAACCCGGTGACCGCCAGTCGCACGGCGATGCCGGCCGTGCTGGTCTCCAGGCTCAGGCCGGAGAGCAGGAACAGCCCCAGCGCCAGCAGCAGCATGCCGGTCACCGCCGGCAGGCGCGCCCCGATGCGGTCCGAAAGCGTGCCGCTCAATGGAGCTACGATGGCCATCACCACCGGCATGGCGGTCAGCACCAGCCCGGCCTGTGACGGGCTGAAGCCGCGCCCCTGCAGCAGGTAATAGGGCATCATGAAGGTTACCGTGTAGACGCAGATATAGTTCAAAATGGCGCTGATCACCGAACTGGAGAAGACCCCGCTGCGGAACAGGCTCAGGTCGAGCATGGGGGCGGGCACGCTGCGCTGCAGATAGATGAAAAGCGCCAGCAGCGCCAGGGCCGCGGCCAGAGAGAGCAGGATCACCGGCGAACCCCAGCCGAGGGCATGCCCCTGGTTCAGCCCAAAGAGCAGCGCCGCCAGACCGAGCATAAAGGCCGCCGCTCCCTTGACGTCGAAGCGTTCGCTGGCCTGCCCGGGGTGGTCGGCGGCGATAAAGCGCCAGCTGAGCAGCAGCGCGATCACCCCGACCGGCACGTTAATATAAAAGACCGCCCGCCAGGAGAAGGCTTCGGTCAGCCAGCCGCCCAGCGACGGGCCGACGGTCAGCCCCAGGTAGGTCATGGTGGCCTGCAGCCCAAGCGCCTGGCCGCGCTGGCGGGGCGGGAAGCTCTTGGTCAGGATGGCGGGTGAGTTGGCCGAGAGCATCGCCGCGCCCAGAGCCTGTACGGCGCGGCAGGCCACCAGCGCGCTCACCGAAGGCGCCAGGCCGCATAACGCCGAGCTGATCACAAAGATGGCAAAGCCGGCCAGGTAGACCCGCTTGTGGCCCTGCAGGTCGCCCAGGCGGCCGAAGCTGAGCAGCAGCCCGCTCAGAACCAGCAGGTAGATCGTCACCACCCACTCGGCGGCCGCCACGCTGCTGTTCAACTGGCGCGTGATGATCGGCAGGGTGGTGTTGACCACGCTGCCGTCCAGCGCCGACATAAAGGTGCCGATGCCAATGGCGATCAGCACCAACCATTTGCCCTGGTATCCCGGCTCCGATGTCTGGCTCATTGTCTGGTACGCCGGCGGCGGATCAGGCCAGGATCAGTTTTTCAGAAATGCTGACCCCGCGGTGGATGCGGTTGATGATCTCGGCCAGCATGCCGGCCACCGACAGCACCTCGATTTTGGGATGCATTTTTTCAGGCGGAAGCGGGATGGTGTTGGTGACCACCAGCTTTTCGATGCGGTCATCCTTATCCAGCAGTTCCAGCGCGGTGGGCAGCAGCACGGCATGGGTCACGGCGAAGTAGGCTTTGCCCACCGCGCCGCGGTCGTACAGCGCGTCGAGCTGTTTGAGCACGCTGCCGCCGGCCATCAGGTCGTCGATGATGATCGGCCGGCAGCCGGCGATATCGCCGACCACGTGGGTGGTCTCGGTCTGGGTGAAGCCGGTGCGGCGCTTCTGCATAATCACCAGCGGCAGGTTAAGCCGCTCGGCATAACGCCCGGCCATCCCGGCCCGGCCGACATCCGGGCTGACGATGACCGAGTTGGAGAATTCGGGCTTGCGGAAGTAATCGGCGATCAGCGGGATGGCGGTTAGCGGGTCGACCGGAATGTTAAAGAACCCCTGGGTGGCGCGGTTGTGGATATCGACGTAGATCACGCGCGCCGCGCCCTGCGATTCGATCAGGTCGGCGGCCACGCGCGCGCTGAGCGCTTCGCGGCCGCGCGCCATGCGGTCCTGGCGGGCGTAAGGGAAATAAGGGATGACCGCGCTGACGCTGTGAGCGCTGGCGCGGCGGAAGGCGTCAGGTACAGCAGCAGTTCCATCAGGTTGTCGTTAACCGGCAC
>JBJSYW010000648.1:0-2615 GCA_046089985.1 Chloroflexota bacterium | reverse complement strand
AGCTGGATGAGTTCCTCGGCGTACTCCAACGCCTTCCTGTAGTGCTCATCCTCCCGGCCCCATAACTGCTCCTGGCGCTCGCGCTGCGTGTCGATCTGCTCGTCTTCCAGGTTGTTGGAGATCGTCTGCCGGTCGCGCTGGCGCAGCAGCTTGCGCCGCTCGCGCCCGGTCGAGAAGCGGATCGCTTCGTTCAGGTCTTCCGCATCCCAGGCCCGGTTCAGCCCGCGCGTGGTGTCCTGGAAGTCCCAATCCTCGCGCGCCCAGCCACGCTGCATCAGGCCGGTCTGGTAGTTGAAGGCACGCTCCCAGCGCTGGTACTCCTGCCCCTTCGTCATGCGCTCCCAGGACAGGCTCTCCTGGCGCTCGCCAAACTCCCGGTTGACCTCCAGCCGCTGGCGGGAATAAGCGAAGTCGGCCATCTGGTTGCGGTACTGCATCTGCCGCTGCTGGTCTTCAAAGCCCCACATCCGGCGCGTGTAGCCCTGGGCGGCGTCCATCTGGTCCAGCTGCAGATCGAAGCCCTGCAGCTGGAAGCCCCAGTTGGCCTGGGTCATGTAGCGCTGCATCCCGACCGTGCCGCCTTCCAGGAAGGCGTTGGCCAGCCCGGCGTTATGCGTCCCAAGCAGCATCTGGGCCGTGTTGGTGTTCGGCCCGGCCATCCCATACTCGACCGATTGGGCCAGCTGGGCGAACGGGGTGTTCAGGACGTAGCCGGCCCGGTAGCGGGCCATCCCCAGGCGCATGAAGTCCGCCCCGCTGGTCTCCCAGGTTGGCCGGCCGGTCGGGTTGTTCCACCTGAACGCATCCGGGTTCAACCCCAGATCGGCGAGCATGGCGGGGTTGTTCCACGCCGCCCAAGACTGCGCCCCCATGTCCCCGCTGACGATCCTCCCGACCATATCCATCTGCTGGCCGGTGTACGAGGAGAACTTCTGCGCCAGCTGCTCATTGGTTGCCTGCAGCCGGTCGGGGGAGATGATCCCGTTATCCACCAGCGCGCTGGAGAAGCCCAGGATGCCCTCCACATAGTTGGAGCCCTTTGAGCGCTGCAGGCCGCTGGCCCACTCGGTGATCCGGTCACCGGCGGTTTCGTCCTCCATCTTTCTTTGCTTGACATACACCGGGACGGTATTGCGCTTGTAGTAATGGACCGGGGCACGACCGCCTACTCCCACGTCGGTCGTGAATATGTCAGCAGCGCCCCGGGCATCGATCTCCTGGCGCGTGCCGATCTGCACGTTCTCGTAGCCGCCCTTCCAGATCTTATTCCCGGTGGCGGAGGTCACATCCACACCGTAACGATCCACCAGGTCCAGGGCGCGCTGCGCGGCGCTGACCTGGTTCGGGCTGTTCAGACCCAGCCGGTTGGCCGCCGCCGCTGCCGTCTGGTAGCCCATGTACGGGGCAAGCTGGGCGGAGAACTGCGCCATGCGCCCGGTCTGATCCTGCAGGCGGGCAAACCCTGCCATATCCAGCGTGCCAAGATTGGATGCAAAGCTTGCCATCCCAGCCGTGCCCGGGATGAAGCCCATCTGCTGGCCCATCCCGGCGATCGCAGACAGGTACTGGCCCGGGTCCATCCCCAGCGCCGCGCCGCCCTGCAGCAGCGCCGCAGCCTGGCCGGATTGCAGCCCGAGCAGCGGGACCGCCCGGGCCAGGATCGGGACGTACGATTCGGTCTGGCCGCCGTAGGTCTCGCGCAGCTTCTCGGCATCGGCGTGGTACTTCTTCTCGGCGTCCGTCTCGCCCTGGAAGGACAGGTAATCGGCGAACTGCTTCGAATAGCCGCGGTTCAGATAATCCTGCCGGCTGATGCCGGCCACCTGGTGCACGGCCATGCGGCCCTTCGAGCCCAACCCGCCAATACCGCTGAATAGCTCAGCGCTGAAGGCGACCGCCGACATCGCCGCAGCGCTCACCCCGCCCAGCCCCATCTCGCGGTGCTTCTGGAAGGTGAGCGGGATATCGGCGAACGAGCCGACCACCCCGCGCGCCAGCGATGAGACCCAGCCTTCATCCGGAGCGCGCGACACGTCCAGGCCGGCCATGCCGCGGATCATGACATCGGATAGGCCGGCGTTGCTGATCTCCGACAGGGCCGTCCCAGCGGCAATCGCCGTCCCCGCGCCCATGGCCGCCTTCCAGGTCTTCTGGCCCAGCGCCAGCAGCTCATTGCGGGCTTTGCCCGGCTGCATGAAGAAGGCGTTCTGCAGCATCCCGTAGCCGATCTCCGAGCCGGTGGTGGCCACGCCCAGGGCGAGCTGCAGCCCGGAGGCCGCCCGGCCAAACGTGCCCCCGTCGCCGGAGAACGCATACGGCAGATCCAGGAAGCCGGAAGCCGCCTCGTACATGCCGCGCCCCATATACTCCTGGGCCACCTGGACCCGCGAGCGGTAGCCCGATGGCGTCGTGCCGTAATCGTAGGGCTGGCCGGAGGCGGCCGCGATCGGGTTGTAATCCACCGAGCCGGTGTATGCGCCCTGGATGGCCGGCTGGGCGATGTTGCGCCAGGCGCGGATGGCGGTCAGCAGCGAGGTCATGCGCACCACGTTGGGCCGGTCGCCCCAGGTGTCCGCCTGGCCCGCGCCGCCGCGCCGGTACCCGGCCAGCCCGGC
>JBJSYW010000647.1:0-3706 GCA_046089985.1 Chloroflexota bacterium | reverse complement strand
GAGTGCTCGCGCAGCTCGTACAGGATCTCTTCCATCTCGAAGGCTGCCAGGATGGTCTCGATCAGCACCGTGGCGCGGATGGCGCCGCGCGGGAGGCCCAGCAGTTGCTGCGCCAGCACGAAGACATCGTTCCACAGGCGCGCTTCCAGGTGGCTTTCCATCTTCGGCAGGTAGAAATACGGGCCGGTGCCCTGTTCGATCAGGCGCCGGGCGTTGTGGAAGAAATACAGCCCGAAGTCGAACAGCGAACCCGACACCGGCTCGCCATCCACCAGCACGTGCTTTTCGAGCAGGTGCCAGCCGCGCGGCCGTACCAGCAGCACGGCGGTTTTTTCGTTCAGCTTATATTCCTTGCCTTCCGGGGAGGTGAAATCGATCGTGCGCTCGATCGCCGCCCGCAGGTTGAGCTGGCCCTCGATCATATTGCTCCAGGTGGGCGCGTTGGCGTCTTCGAAGTCGGCCATAAACACACTGGCCCCGGAGTTGAGCGCGTTGATCAGCATCTTGCGCTCGGTGGGGCCAGTGATTTCGACATGCCGGACCTGCAGATCGGGCGGGGTGGGGGCCACCTTCCAGCTCGGGTCGGCGCGGATGGCGGCCGTTTCGGGCAGGAAGGCGGGGTCTTTGCCCGCGTCGATCTCTATCTGGCGCACGGCGCGCCGCTTCAACAACTCGACCCGGCGGGGGTTGAATTCGCGCTGCAGGCGGGCGACGAACGCCAATGCCTGGCTGGTTAGAATCGTGTCGAATTCAGCGGAAACCGGGCCGAGGATCTGGACCCCCTCCAGAACCGTGTGTGTCATGGGCTATCCTCCTGTGGCACGCTTGAACAGGCAGCCGGGCGGCAGCAGGTCTGCCGGCCGGTATGACGCATTGCGTAATAAATTATATCAGAGAAGTCCGGTCCCGGTTGGTAGGATCAGATCACCCGGAAGGATGATTTCGAGCTTCATCCGGTGTCAGCCCGCCCTGGCGCGGCGGCCGATCTCTGGTTTAATTGAGGGGATTGAGCAAACAGTTATCGGGTTGGAAGAACAGGAGCCGGGCGATGGGTGCTGCAAACGGGTGGAAGACGGGCGGAGGATGGTTGTCGGCGCTGCTGGCCGCGCTGCTGTTTGGCGCCAGCGCCCCGCTGGCCAAGCGGCTGGTGGGCGAGATAGATCCGTTGGTGCTGGCAGCGCTGTTGTACCTTGGAGCCGGGTTGGGGGTGCTGCTGGCGCGTCTGGCAGGCGCGGCTGCGGCCGGGCGCTCGGGCGGGAGCGGCGCGGCTGCGCCCGCCGAAGCCCCGCTGCAGCGCAGTGATTACCGCTGGCTGGCCGGGGCCGTGCTGGCGGGCGGGGTGGCTGCGCCGGTGCTGCTGATGTACAGCCTGCGCTCCACCCCGGGCGCTACGGCTTCGCTGCTGCTCAACTTCGAGGCCGCCGCCACCACGCTGCTGGCCTGGCTGTTCTTCCGTGAAAGCCTGGGCCGGGCGGTGCTGCTGCCGTTGGGGCTGATTACTCTGGCCAGCGCACTGCTTTCGTTGGACCCGGCCGGCGGGTGGGGCGTCTCGGCCGGCGCGCTGGGCGTGCTGGGGGCGTGTGTTCTATGGGGGTTGGATAACAACTTCACCGGGCAGATCTCGGCCAAGGATCCGCAGGTGATTGTGACCGTCAAGGGGCTGGCTGCGGGCGGTTTTTCCTGCCTGCTGGCGCTGCTGTTGGGCCGGCCGCTGCCGGGGCTTGCCCAGGCCGGGGCGGCGATGCTGCTGGGGGCGCTCAGCTATGGGGCCAGCATCCTGCTGTTTATTGATGCCCTGCGCGCCCTGGGCACGGCGCGTACCAGCGCTTTGTTTGGCGCTGCTCCGCTGATGGGCGCTGCCATCGCAGTGCTGGTCTTCGGCGAAGCGCTTCCGCCGCTGACCGGCGCGGCGATGATGCTGACCGGCGCCGGGGTGTGGCTGCTCTCACGCGAGCGGCATGCCCATCTGCATATGCATGCCGTGCTGGCGCACGATCACCGCCACGCCCACGACGCGCATCACCTGCACCATCCTGGTTCCGAGGCGCAGGCTGTCCAACCGGGCGGCGACACCGGCGGCGTTCAACCAGGCGGCGCGCATGCGCACCCGCATGAACACCCGCAGCAGGAGCACGCCCACGACCATCGCCCGGACCTGCACCACCGCCACGAATAGACCCGGGCTTCAGTCGCCAAAGGCGCTGAACAGGCGCACCATATGTTGGGCGTGCTTAACGTACAGATCCAGCGACAGGTTTTCGTTGGGGGCGTGGGCCAGGTTGCCCGGGTCGCCTGCGCCGGCGGTGACCACCGGCAGCTTGAGCACGTGCACAAACGGGTGGTTCGGGCCGGAGCCGCCGATCATCGGCACCAGTTCCATCGGCTGCCCATAGACCGACGCGGCGGTCTCCACCGTCAGGCGCACGAATGGGTCATCGGGGTCGGTTTTGGCCGGCGCTTCACCGCCCAGGTTGGTGATGTGCACATCGCTGAAGCCCTCGGCGTCCAGGTGGCGGCGCAGCTTGACCAGCACTTCCTCGGGGGTCTGGTCGGGCACCAGGCGGAAATCGACCTTGGCGGAAGCGCGCGCCGGCAGCACGGTCTTGGATCCGGGGCCTTGATAGCCGGAGGTCAGCCCGCAGATGGTACAGGTGGGCTGGAAGACCTCTTCCAGGCGCAGCTCCACCCCGCCGGTGAGGCTCTTCAGGAACGACTGCACCCCGTAGCGCTGCCGATAATCATCGGCTGTCTCGGGCAGGGCCTGCATCAGGGCCACGTCGCGGGCGGAGGGTGGGCGCACATTCTCATAAAACTCTGGTATGCGAACTTTCTCGTCGGGCCCTTTCAGCGAATTGAGCGCCCATACCAGCCGCCAGGCGGCGTTGGGGAAGATTGACCCGCCGGTGCCGGAATGGGTGTCGGTGGCGGCGGTCTCGACGCTCAACTCGACGTAGCAAATGCCGCGCAGCCCCAGGTACTGCATCGGTACGCCGCGGTGATCGACCCCGCCGAACTCCCAAATGCAGGCATCGGCGCGCAGCAGATCCTGGTGTTCTTCGACGAACTGGTGCAGGTGGGCGCTGCTGGTCTCTTCTTCGCCTTCCACGATGAATTTGATCGTGCAGGGCAGCTCACCCTCCACCGCCAGCAGCGCGTCGATGGCGTGCAGGCGGGCGGTGAGCTGGCCTTTGTCGTCGGAAACGCCGCGCCCGTAGATGCGCCCGTCGCGCACTTCCGGCTCGAAGGGCGGGCTGACCCACAGCTCCAGCGGCTCGGCCGGCTGGACGTCGTAGTGGTTGTAGATCAGGATGGTCCGGTCGCTGCGGCCTTTGCGCTCGCCGAAGACCACCGGCGCTCCGCCGGTGGGGATGACCTGCACGGCAAAGCCGCGCCGTTCGAGGGCTTCAGCCACCAGGGCGGCGCATTCGTGCAGGCCCCAGTTCTGCGCTCCCACGCTGGGCTGGGCTGCCAGGCGTTTCAGTTCGGCGATGCTTCCGTCCAGGTGTTCTTCAATGAACCGGTCAATGGCTGGGTAGTTGGGCATGCTTTAATCCTTTATGGCATAGGCGGGCCATGCGGCCCGGGGGGGAACAACCAGTTCAACGAGCTGTTGCCGATGAATGCGAAGGCCAGCATTTTGATCACGCTGCCGATGGCGCAGAACAGCAGGAAACGCCAGACCGGCACCTTCAGCGATCCAGCGGCG
>JBJSYW010000646.1:0-8992 GCA_046089985.1 Chloroflexota bacterium | reverse complement strand
GTTGAGCGGGCCGCGCCAGCTGGCGATCGCCGATGCCCGCACGCTGCAAGTGATGGACCTGCAGTTCAAACCGGCGCCGGCGCTGCGCTTTACCCCGCTGCTGCTGGGGCTGATTATCTCGGCGGTAATCCTGGCGTCGGCCTGGCTGATCGCTACGCTGCCGGCCCGCCCGGCGCTGAAGGCGGCGATCGAAGACAGCAGCCCGGAAAGCCTGTTCGCCCAACGGCGCATGCTGAAGGAGAACATCGCCGATGTGGAGCGCTTGAAAGCCGCCGGCGAGATGACCTCCGCGGCTTACCTGGCGCGGCTGAAGGAACTGCGCGGCCAGCTGGCCGATAACGAGACCGCCCTGCAAAAGGCCGGGCTGAAATTCACCCCAGAAACAATGACCTGCCCGCACTGCGGTGGGCACCTGCCGCTGGGTTTGGACCGCTGCGAATACTGCGGCCAGACGGTGATCACCTAGAGGTGCGCCTCCAGGCAGGTGACGCCCTCCGGTCCGACCAGGGCGGCGTGCACCGTGCCGTGAGGCAGATCGATGCGGTCGCCGGGGAAGGTTTCAAACTCCTGGCGGTGGCGGCCTTGCCCGATGATCCAGGTGATTGAGCCGGCTACTACGTAGAGCACCTTGTCGTAGCCGTGGGTGTGAGCCTCGTAGGCGTCGTACGGGCTGTTGGACCAGATGTACGGCGCCAACCCTTCGCGCTGGTAGAGATCGCGCAGCATATGCTCGTTGGGCCGGCCGGGTCTGTGCCAGCGGGTGATCTTAAGCTCCATCGTTCCTCCATTGTTGAGCGTGCGGCCGGCGGCCTCGCTCCGGCCAGAACAGCAGCCCCAGCGCCGGCAGGTACACCAGCAGCATCACCGCCTGGTGGGGCTGGAAAGCTACATCGATCCCATCGGTGCCGCCAGCCAGCCGCCAGGCGAAGTAGCCCAGCCAGGTCAGCCCGGCGTACAGCAGCCCGCTTTTCCAGCCGCGCGCCAGCAAGCCGAGCGGCAGCTGGTCGTAAAAGAACAGCAGCTGTGGGGCCAGGGCCATCGCCAGCAGCAGTCGGCCGTGGGCCAGGCGCCATTTCAACCCTGCCAGCAGCAGCAGCGGCCCGAAGGGCAGGCTGGCGACCGGCGGCGGGTGGCCCTGGATGGCGCGGGTGACGTTCAACCAGTGCTGCACCCAGTCCGGCTGCAGCGCCAGGGAAAGTCCCAGGAAGGCGAGCGGCCCCAGCAGTGCGCCGGCATAGCGCCCCAGGCTGATGGGGGCTTGGGGCTGCTCGCTGCCCAGGCCGCACAGCAGCGCCGCACCCAGGTTGGGCTTGCAGGCCAGCAGCCACTCCAGCCCAGGCAGCAGGGCCGCAGCGGTGACCAGCGGCGACCACTGCGCCACTGCCAGCGCCACGCCGAACGGCGCCCCCAGCAGCAGCGGCAGGCGCTCCCAGCCGTCGGCGGTCAGCGCGAAGGCCAGCAGCGCGCTGGACAGGCCGAAGAACAGCGCCGCGGCCGGCAGGGCGGGCAGACCGGCGAAGGGCAGCGCGGCCAGCGCAGCGGTCAGCGGGTAATAGAAGTAAGTCTGGTAAGGATAGGCGCCGGTGGGCTGGATCGTGGTATACGGGTTCTGCCCGTGAAGCACGGCCTGGGCGGCGCGCCAGGGGAAGGTGAAATCGGCCCCCAGGCGGTCGCGCCACGCCAGGCGCAGCCAGCACAGCGCCAGGCAGGCTGCGCCGATCAGCAGGGAAAGGAAGATGCGCTGTGAAAGTTTCACCCCATGCGCCTCGTTCGAATGTGTTTTCTGTGGTCCAGCCGCCCGGGCAGCGGGTGCTGAATGGGGGCTGAGAGCGGAGCGGCCCGCTCCGGTTCACGCCGCCGGCGTGAAGTGCGCCTCCAGGTCGGGCAGGTTGATCGACTTGACCCGCAGCTGCAGCAGGCTGTCTAACGGCAGGTCGCTGCGCAGCGGGACGGGTGTCTCAAAGGCCAGTTCGGGGAAGATGGCATAGCCGCGGCCGTCGCGCTTCTCGACCAGCACCGCCTCGCCGCTCCACTCCGGTTGGCGCATCAGGTGCACCAGGGTCCAGTGGCGGCGCGACAGGCTTTCGGTGCGGGCGATGACGCCAATGATCGCCTCGGAATAGCCGATGCGTTCGATCATCTCGCTCTCGTTCAGCGGTCGCTCGCCGCGCAGCAGGCGGCGCAGCTGCTGGTGGGCAGCCAGGTCCAGGTAGCGGCGCAGCGGGCTGGTCAGGCGGCTGTAGGCCGACAGGCCCACCCCGCTGTGTTCGCCCGGCTGGAGAGAGACCTGGCTGCGCTTGAGCAGGCGGCGCATGGCAAAGCGCTGCGCCATGGTCAGCTCGGCGGTTGGGAGGCCGAGCGCGCGCGCCAGCTCGGGCGGCGGGTTGGCGGGCAGCGCCGGCGGCTCCTGGGTGGCAAATGGGAACGGCAGGCGCTGCTCGATGGCAAAGCGTGCCACCGCCTCGCCCGCCAGCAGCATCAGCTCGCGCACCATCTCCCGGCTGCGCAGGCGGCGGATCGACTCGATCTGCACCTGGCCGTCGATCACCTTGATAATCGATTCGGGCAGGTCAAGCAGGAAAGCGCCAGAGCGCTCGCGGCGGCGGTTGAAGGCTTCGGCCACCTGGGCCAGGCCGTGCAGGTCCGGTTCATGCAGGCGTTCTTCGGCGGCGTCGTAGCTCAGGCGCTCGACCCGCACCCAACTGGGGGCAATCTTGAATTCGGTGACCTGCGCCTGGGCGTCGATGGTGATGTCGAAGGACAGCGCCGGCGAGATGGGGTGCAGCCCCAGGCCCAGGGTTTGCACGGCCCCAGGCGGCAGCATCGTCACCGGGCCTTCGGGCAGGTAAAGCGTGGCGCCACGCCGGCGGGCCTCCAGGTCGGCTGGGCTGTCGGGCGGGGCCAGGGCGGCCGCGTCGGCTACGTGGACCCATACGCGGGCCGAGCGCAGCTCGCCGGCGTCGACCTCGATCGAAACCAGCGACAGGGCGTCGTCGGGGTCCTGGTTCAGCTTATCGTCGATGGCATAGGCCGGCAGGTGGGTCAGGTCCAGGCGCGGCTCGTCGGGCAGGGGGGGCAGCTCGATTTGTGGAGACTGGGTCACCGCGCCCAGGCGCGCCGGGTAGGGGTTGAAAGACGCCTCCCAGGCGCCCCAGGTGAGCAGCAGGGCGTGGGCGGTTTCGGGGCGTTCGCTGTGGCTCAGTTCCTTCAGCACCCGGCTGTCGGCGCGGCGGCCGAGCGCCAGGTCTTCGACCTCGCGCAGGTAGCGCGCATCCTGCTCAAGGGAGACTGTCCCCTGGGCGGCGCGGGCCAGGAAATCGCGCCAGGCCTGGGTTTCAGCCTGGCGCGCCTGGCGCACGGCGCGCTCGCGCTGCACCGCCTCGACCGGGTTGGCCTGGATGACCTGGGGCGTGCCCTGGAACAGCAGCCCGTCTTCGACCCACTCCCAGGCGGCCCAGGCGGTGGCTGGGGTGAAGCGGTCAAAGGCCAGCTCGCTCAACTCGCGCAGGCTGAGCGAACCGCCGCTCTCAGAGAGCAGCTCCCAGGCCAGGGCGGGGTCGGCCTGCAGCGCCTGCAGGCCGGCGTGCAGCTCTTTCAGGCTGTTCAGCGGGCCGGGGTGCAGCAGGGTGATGTCTTTGTCGCGTACGCGGGCGGTGTTGCCGCCCTCGATCTCGATGTCCAGGCGCTCGCCGGTCTTGACCAGGCGCGCCGGGCGGCGCTTATACAGCAGCAGGCTTCCAGGAGTCAGCGGGGTCGACATGTGTGGATCATACCACACGCTTTTAACGTCAGGCCGCAGCTTTTTCGAGCGCGTCAGTGATCCAGTCATTTACGCTGACGCCTTTGCGCTTTGCGCAGGCGTTTGCTGAAATCTCTAGCGTCAGGCGAAAATTCGGATATACTTGGTCTGCTAAAGGCTTCTCCGGTTGGTGAAGTCGTCCAGCCTGGTTATTATCCACAACATGCGGGAGGCAGGTCATGAAATGGGTCAAGCGGATCTTGTTGGGCGCGGTTGGCGTGATCGGGTTGGCGGTGCTGGCGATTGCCGGTGTGGTGGCCTTCGACAGCCTGTTCCCGGCCCAGACTGCGGCTGATTTCACCAACGTGAGCTACCCCGGGACGGATGGGCGCAGGCTGGGGGCCTACCTGGCCCGCCCGCAAGGCCCAGGCCCGTTCCCGGCGGTGCTGCTGGTGCACGAGTTCTACGGCATCAACGCTGACATCATCAAGAAGGCCGATCTGCTGGCGCAGCAGGGCTACCTGGCGCTGGCGGTAGATGCCTACCGCGGCCGCACCACGCGGCAGATCCCACGCGCCATCTGGTTGGTGATCACCACCCCGCAGGACGAGATCGCTGCGGACATCGACGCCGGGTATGCCTACCTGGCTGCTTTGCCGGAGGTGCAGGCGCAGCGCATTGGGTCGGTGGGGTTTTGCTTTGGCGGCACGCAGGTGATGCACATGGCGGCCCGGCGCAGCGAGTTGGCTGCCACGGTGATCTTCTACGGCAGCGGGCCGATCACTGACCCGGGCGCGCTGGGGGTGATGGACCAGGGCGGCCCGGTGCTGGGCATTTACGGCGCGCAAGACAGCAGCATTCCGCTGGACGAGGTGAACGGGTTTGAGCTGGCGCTGCAAGCGCGCGGCGTGCCGCACCGGGTGACGATCTACCCGGGGGTGGGGCATGCCTTTGTCAGCACCCAGACCATCGCCCAGCCGGGGGCAGCGCAAGACGCCTGGCAGGAGATGCTCGACTTCCTGGATGAAACCCTAAACGGCAGCTAACCGGATTGTGAGCCAAATTTTATGCCCGGCAGTGCTCCTGCGGGCATATTTTTATGTATAATTGGGCGGGAGCGAAATAAACCGTGAAACTAAGTGAAATCTTACCCGTCCTGATCTCGATCGGCATTATCTTGCTGATCGCCACCCTGCAGCGTTACAGCCGGGTGATCGCCGGTATCACCGCCACGATGCCGGTCACCATCCCGCTTTCGCTGTGGATCGTCTACTCGGCGTCGCGCGGCGAGCGGGCAGCGATCGAAACCTACACGCGCAGCATGGCGATCGGCATCCTGGCGACGGTAGTGTTCACTGTGGCGCTGTGGCTGGCGGCGCGGGCCGGGATGAAGCTGGGCTGGATGGTGACGCTGGCCTACGGGGCGTGGATTGGGGCGGTGGTGGTCAGCCTGTTCGTCAAACGCTGGCTGGGGGTATAGCGGAGAAAGATCACCCGCGCGTCGCGGCGGCGGCGCTTGACGGCTGCCGCGCACGGTGGTACACTGCGAAAGTTGGATTGGAAACCTGGCACGAAAGGAGGCGTACAACGTATGGCAGTCATCTCACGACCCGAATCGGTTTTTGTCGCGCCTCCTGGATCTGCCGCCCGGGCCGCTTAACCCCGGCCCCTGCAGCCTGAACGGCATGCTGTGCAGTCACAGAGGCGCTCTGCCCTGTGGCTGTTTTCTTTAACCGCCCGCCCGGGAGGCCTTCCGCCTTCCTCCGAGCGCCGCAGGGCCCCCCGCCCGTGCGGCGTTTTGTCTTTTCTGGATCAATACCTTGAGGATTTGTATGTCTGCTTTACCTTCTGTACATCCTTCTGATGACCTGGACGACCAGGAGCTTTACCCGGGCATCCGCAACGTCCCGCACCGCCAGCGGCGCGCCAGCCAGTCGCATAAGCAGTCCCTGGCGGCCGATAAACTGCCGCTGAAGACGCCGCGCGAGCTGGCCGAACAGTCGGATACATCGGATGCGTTTGCGTTCACCTACACGGCCGCCCGGCACGAAGCGCAGTGGCTGCTCAACTCGCTGGGCGAGTTTTACGAAGGGCAGTGGATCGATGACGTGCTGCGGTTGGTGAAAGGCGGCAAGGAAGCCAATGTTTACCAGTGCGCAGCCAACGAAACCGCCACCGGGCTGCACAACGGGTTTGTGGCAGCCAAGGTCTACCGGCCGCGCAAGCTGCGCAACCTGAAGAACGACCACCTGTACCGCGAAGGCCGCACCGACCTGGACGCCGATGGACGGGCGGTCAATGACGACGGCATGCTGCACGCGATGGCCAAGCGCACCGAGTACGGGCGCGAGCTGCTGCACATTTCCTGGATCGAGCACGAGGTGAAGACCATGGAAGTGCTGCACGCCGCCGGGGCGGATGTGCCGCGCCCGCTGAGCAGCGCTAACAACGCCATCCTGATGGGCTTTGTGGGCGATGAAGACGGCGGCGCGCCGGCGCTGAGCAGCGTCAACCTGGGGCTGAAAAAAAGCCCGCCGCCTGTTCGAGCGCGTGGTGCACAACCTGGAACTGATGTTGGCCAACGATCGGATCCACGCCGACCTGTCGGCGTTCAACATCCTGTACTGGCAGGGTGAGATCACCCTGATCGACTTCCCGCAGGCGATCCAACCCGGTCAGAACCGCAACGCCTACCGCATCTTCGAGCGCGATGTGCAGCGGGTATGCGAGTACTTCACCCAACAGGGCGTGCGCAGCGAGCCGCGCGGGCTGGCGGCGGGGCTGTGGAAGGCGCAACACCACTCGCTGCTGCCGGATGTACACCCAGCCCTGCTGGACCCGGAGGACGACCGTGACCGCCGGCTGTGGCGGCAGGCGGGCGGCCGCGGCGGGTAGCGACCGGCAGCGGGCGGGTTTTCCCCTGTAGAGAACCCCGGAAAGCCTATATAATGGGGTACCCGGGGTTCTCTTACAGGAGGTAGTGATTGAAAATCATGCACATCGTTGGGGCGCGCCCCAACTTTCCGAAGGTAGCGCCGCTGCACGCCGCCATGCTGCGCCATGGCGGCGCTTTTGAGCAGGTGCTGGTTCATACCGGGCAGCACTACGATTACCGGATGTCGCAGGTGTTCTTCGAAGAACTGGGCATGCCCGACCCGGACGAGTTCCTGAACGTCGGTTCGGGCACGCATGCCCAGCAGACGGCGCGCATCCTGCTGGCGTTTGAGCCGGTGCTGGAGAAGCACCGCCCGGATTGGGTGCTGGTGGTGGGCGATGTCAACTCGACCCTGGGCTGCGCGCTGGTGTGCGCCAAGCTGGGGGTGCGCGTGGGGCACGTGGAGGCCGGTCTGCGCTCTTGGGACCGCAGCATGCCGGAAGAGATCAACCGGCTGCTCACCGACCAGCTGGCCGACCTGCTGTTCACCCCCTCGCGGGATGGCGACGCCAACTTGCTGCGCGAGGGCGTGCCGGCGCACAAAATCCATTTCGTTGGCAATGTGATGATCGATACTCTGCTGCGCATGCTGCCGGCGGCGCGCAGCCGTGACACGCTGGCGCGGCTGGGGCTGCAGGCGCAGCAGTACATCCTGGTGACCCTGCACCGCCCCAGCAACGTGGATGACCGGCAGGCGCTGGCCGAGATCATGGGCGCGCTGGAAACACTGGCTCGCCGGCAGCCGGTGGTTTTCCCAATCCACCCGCGCACGCGTGAGCGCATTGCCGGGATGGGCCTGGAGCCGCAGGGGGTGCAGTTAATCGAGCCGCTGGGCTACCTGGATTTCCTGGCGGCGATGGATGGGGCCGGGCTGGCGCTGACCGATTCAGGCGGCGTGCAGGAGGAAACCACCTGCCTGGGCGTGCCATGCCTGACGCTGCGGCCCAACACCGAGCGGCCGGTGACCATCTCGCAGGGCACCAACCGCCTGGCGCCGTCGGCCGATGGGCGCAGTTGGACGCGCCAGGAAATCCTGGAGGCGGTGGCGCAGGCGCCCTTTGGGCAGCGCTTCAACGACCGGCGTCCCGAACTGTGGGATGGGCGGGCGGCGGAGCGCATTGCCGGGGCGCTGCTGGCCTGCGGTTGATCTAAGGCGCGCGTTTTAGCCGAACGGCCACCAGCTGGATTTTTTGCCGCGCTGCAGCGCCTCGCGCGCATGCGGCGTGTCGATGCGCTCCAGCGCCTCCTGGGCCGCCAGGCGCACGTGCTTGGAGGCGTCGCGCAGCCGGCTGCCCAGCGCCTCCACCGCCTGTGCGGCTTTCAGGCGGCCCAGCGCGGCGCAGGCCCAGAAGCGCACCTCCGCCTCGGGGTCTTCCAGCAGACCGGTCAGCGGCGCGACCGCCGCCGGGTCGCCGATCAACCCCAGCGCGTGGGCCGCGCCGTAGCGGGCATCCGGGTCCGGACTGTGCAGCTGGCCCAGCAGGCCGTCCACCGCCTCGTCGCCGTACCGCTGCAGCTGGAAGATCGCCATCGGGTGATTTTCCGGCTCGTCGAGCTGCACCAGCAGGCGGTCAATCTCAAAGCGGCGGGTGTCGAGTTGGGCCTGTTGGATGGCCTGCAGGCGCTCCTGGTCGTGGCGCTGTTTATCCGCCAGCCAATTATTCTGGCGCTTCCAGGCGCGCGGCAGGTCGACTCCGCAACGCTTGCAGCGGGCGGCCGAGAGCGGGTTCAACGTATAGCACATCGGGCAGGCGGCCTGCAGGGCGCGCTTGCAGCTCAGGCAGTATTTGCTGCCGGCGTCGTTTGGGGCGCCGCAGGCCCGGCACAGCACGCTGCCGGCGCCGGTCCAATCACTCAACACCAGGGTGGAGCCGCAGGCATGGCAGGTGAAAATCGACTTGACATTGACGCCCGGGGGCACCGGCGCGCCGCAGGCAGGGCAGTTGAGCAGGTGGATCGTATCCATGAATGCACTCTTTACGTACGTAGGCTTGGCGTGGCCCTATTCTACCCGATTTTGGCTCAGGCCAGCACGGTCAGCCGGCCGTGGCGCAGCTCCCAGATGCTGGAAGCGAAGCTCTCGATGAAGTAGCGGTCGTGGGCCACCGCCAGCACCGTGCCGTCAAAGGCAGCCAGCGCCTGCTCAAAGCGCGCCCGGGAAGGGATATCCAGGTGGTTGACCGGCTCGTCCAGCAGCAGCAGGTTGCAGCCGGCGCCCACCAGGCAGGCCAGCGCCAGGCGGGCGCGCTCGCCGTAGGAGAGCTTGCCTGCCGGGGTGAAGACTTCGTCGCCGCTAAACAGGAACTGGTGCAGGAATG
>JBJSYW010000645.1:0-6130 GCA_046089985.1 Chloroflexota bacterium | reverse complement strand
GGCGCTCGGCGCCCTATGACACGCCCTTTGGGCAGGGCCGCTATACCGAGATGTACCGGCACCCGTTGGCTGACGACCGGGCCATCGATGCCTACTGCCCGCCCGACCCGCTGCGCCCGGAATTGTACGCCGAGGCGGCCTGGGTGCTGCAGAACTTCAAAGACGAATACTGGATCACCGGCGTGACGGTGACGACCATGTTTGAATGCGCCTGGGCGCTGCGCGGCTACGAGCGCATGCTGTCCGATTTCGCGCTCAACCCCGAGATCGCCGAGCGCCTGCTGGACATCCCCTACCAGTACCACCTGGCGGCGGCTAAAAAGCTGGTGCAGATGGGCGTGGATATGATCTGGATCGGCGACGATGTGGGCGCGCAGCACAACATGATCATCTCGCCCAAGATGTGGCGGCGCTTTATGAAGCCGCGCATGGCGGCTTTCATCGCCGGGCTGAAAGCGATCAACCCACAGGTCAAGGTGGCCTACCACTCGGATGGGCAGATCTACCCGATTATCCCCGACCTGATCGAGATTGGGCTGGACGTGCTCAACCCGGTCCAGCCCGCCAGTATGGACCCGGCGCGCTTGAAGCGCGAGTATGGTAAGAATCTATGCTTCTGGGGATCGATCGACGAGCAGCACACCCTGCCGTTCGGTTCGCCGGCGGACGTGCAGCGCGAGGTGCAGGAGCGCCTGACGACGATCGGCCGGGATGGCGGGCTGGTGATTGGCCCGACGCATCATGTGCAGCTGGACACGCCGATGGAGAACTTCTGGGCGATGATCGAGGCGATCACCGGGCAGGCCCGCCGTGCCTGAGCAGCCCTATCCAACCGAGTGGCACGGCCAACCGGCCTGGGCGTTGGAGAGCGCCGAACTGCGCGTCGTTGTGGTCCCGGGGATGGGGGCCAAGATTGTATCGATGTTTGACCGGCGCAGCGCGGTCGAATGGCTGGTCGGGCCGGGCATGCGCCCGTTCCGCCCGGCTTCATACGGCGCGGTATTCACCGAGCAGGACATGAGCGGTTGGGATGAGATGTTCCCCACGATCGTGGCCTGCCCGCACCCCGCGCCCGGAGCGCATCACGGAGCGCCCCTGCCGGACCACGGCGAAGTATGGGCGCTGCCCTGGACCATGGAGCGGGCCGAGGGCGGCGTACTGGCGGCGAGTGTGATGGGGCGAGCGCTGCCCTACCGGCTGCTGCGCACGCTGCAGATCAGCGGGCCGGGCGAGCTGCGCCTGGATTACCAGGCTGCCAACCTGGGCAGCCAGCCGCTGCCGTACCTGTGGGCGGCGCACCCGCAGTTTGCCGCCGGCGATGCCGCGCAAGTGATCTTCCCATCCCAGGTTACCGAGGTGATCAACGTCCTGCCGCCCGAATGGGGCTGGGGCGAGTTGGAAGCGCGCCATGCCTGGCCGCAGGCCGGCCTGGCAGGCGGCCCGGCGCTTCTGGACCGGATCGGCCCGCCGGCGTTGAAGCGGGCGCGCAAGGTCTTTGCTTTGCCGGAGGCCCGCCCGGCCTGGGCGGCGCTGGTGCGCCGGCCCGCCGGAGATTGGCTGCGTATGGATTGGGACCCGGAGCAGGCGCCCTACCTGGGCCTGTGGGTGGATGAAGGGGCGCTGAACTCTGAATCGGTGGCTGCACCGGAGCCAATGACCGGCTTCTATGACAGCCTGGCGACCGCGTACGCCCGGGAGGCGGTGGCATGGCTGGCTCCGGGCGAGACGCACGCCTGGAGCTTGCAGATCCGCTTTGGGTCCGGCCCGGCGGCGTTTTAATCGATATCCGCCGGCGTAAGAAAATCAAAGGAGAAGCCCTGATGCCCACCAACCTTGAACGGTTCAAACAGGCGGTTAACTGGCAGCCCACCGACCGCATTCTGACCTACGATTTCCTCGACAACGTGCATATTTTGGAAACCTACGGCGGGTATGACCCGGCGAAGCGCTACAGCTACGAAGAGTTGATCGGGATCAACGGGCAGGCCTGGAAGAACATCGGCGTGGATATCACGCGCTTTGTGTATGACCCGGTCAATCACTGGATGGGCAGCAAAATCGAAAACTGGATCCGCTTCTTTGGGGTCAACCCGGGCGACTGGCGTGTCGACCAGGCGGGCGGCACGGCCTGGATCGCTAAGCGGCCGTTCAAGACCTTGAAAGAGCTGGAAAAATATATGCCCTCGCTGCCCAAGTACGAGGAAGTGCGCGAGTGGTACCAGCCCGCCATCCGCCAGCTGCAGGAAGCGCTGTGCGAATACGATATCGTGATGATTGGGGCGGTCGAAGGGCCGATCACCGACGCCTATTCCTACATGGATATGGAACTGTTCGCCCAGGCGATCTACGACGCGCCGGAACTGGTGGCGCACGTGATGGACTGCACCGGGATGTTCTCGGCCCACATCGCCCGCGCCTATGCCGAAGTGACCGATACCCCGCTGCTGTTCATGGGTGAAGATATCGCCGGCTCTACCGGGCCGATCTTCAGCCCCAAGTTCGTGCGCAGCCAGGGCCTGCCGCGTTGGAAGTGGATCACCGAGCCAATCAAGGAACGCGGCATGAAGTTTCTGTACCACACCGACGGGCGCTACGGTAACTTTCTGGAGTTGATCTTTGGCGACCTGCAGGCCGATGGGCTGAACCCGATCGAGCGCAACAACTGTAACGACATCTTCGCCATCCGCGCTGCCCATCCCGACAAGCTGCTGTTTGGCAACGTGTGCTGCATCCATACCCTGCCGCACGGCAGCCTGGGCGATGTGGAAGACGAGACGCTTGAACTGGTCGAAAAGATCGGCCCGCAGGGCGGGATTTTCATTGGCTCGTCGAGCGAGGTGCACGACGCCGTGCCGGTGGAGAACGCCGCGGCGATGTACCGCGCCGTCCATGAGTACGGCGAGTACCCGATCGACGTGGAGCGCATCCGCGCCCGGCGCAGCGAACTGCGCCGCACCCACCAGCTGAAGCTGCGCAGCGCCCTGCCGCTGTAAGCGTTTCTAGCGGCTGCGCTGGAACAGGAACCCCGCCAGCAGGGCGGCGGCGCTCAGCAGCCCCAGGGCCAGCGGGCGGCGCGGCAGCCGGTCTGCGGCGCGACGCATGACCTGGTCCACCGGCTGGAGACGCTGGCGCAGCGTAGCGCCGCGCGCCGCCTGCAGCACGGCTTTGCCCAGGTCGTAATTGCCCGGCGAGCGCATGATCGTGCCGATATCGTAGGCCGGCGGCGGCTGCCCGACGGCATAGGCGTACGGGCGGGTGAACTGCATCACGCCCTCTTTGCCATGCACCCGCCCGTAGCCCGAGTGCTTTATCCCGCCAAACGGCAGCATCGGGACGGCGAACTGGGCGATGGTGTCGTTGATGATCACCGACGAAGCCTCCACCTGGCGGGCCACCTTCCAGGCATGCCGTAGATCGCGGCTCCACACCGAAGCCCCCAGCCCGAACTCGTTGTCATTGGCCAACTGCATCGCTTCGGCGTCGCTGCGCACTTTGACGATCGGCATCAGCGGCCCGAAGGTTTCTTCGCACATCAGGCGCATGCTGTGATCAACGTCCACCAGCACGGTGGGGCTGATGAAATTGCCATCCATATCGCCGCCGAACAGGATGCGCGCTCCACGCCGGCGGGCGTCTTCCAGGTGATCATGGATGATGCGCACCTGGCGCGGGTCGGTGATTGGCCCCATGTAGATGCGGTTGATCTGCTCTGGCGAATAGCCGACCCGGATGCGGCGCGCTTCCTCCAGCGCCAGCTGCACGAACGGCTCGTAGACTTGTTCGTGGACGTAGACCCGTTCAACCGACATGCAGGTTTGCCCGGCGTTGAAGAAGGCGCCCCACACGCCCCAGCGCGCCGCGGCTGGCAGATCGGCGTCGGCCAGCACGATCATGGCGTCTTTGCCGCCCAGCTCGCAGGCGAAGGGGGTGAGCGAATCCGCCGCAGCCTGGGCCACCTTGTGCCCGGTGGCGGTCGAGCCGGTCAGGAAGATGTAGTCCGGGCGGCCCTGAACCAGGGCCGCGCCGGTGCGCCCTTCGCCGTGCACCACGCGCACGTACGGGGCCAGCTCGGGCAAGCGCTGCAGCAGGCGCTCGATCAACTGCCCGGTGGCGCCGGTGACCTCGGACGGTTTCAGCACCACGGTGTTGCCGGCCAACAGCGCTCCCAGCAGCGGCGGCAGCGCCAGCGCGAAGGGGTAGTTCCACGGGGCAATCACCGCCACCACCCCGTAAGGGCGCGGCTCAACGTAGCCGCTTTTGAAGAAGAACAACCCGGTCGGCACGCGATAGCGCTTCAGCCAGCGCCGGGCGCGCTTCAGGTAGGTGTGCAGCATATCGACGGTGATGAAGACCTCGATCATGGCATCCTGGCGGGTCTTGCCGCAGTCCCGGTTGATCACCGCGGTGATCTCGTCCAGGCTGTCGATCAGCAGGGCCTGGAACTGGCGCAGGATGCGCACGCGCTCGGCCACCGGTTTGCGGCTCCAGGCCGGGTAAGCCGCCCGCATTTCGTCCAGCGCAGCTCGCACCTGCTCCGGGCTGGTCATCGCCATCTCCCCAAACACTTCGCCGGTGGCGGGGTTGGTAAACTGCAGACTATCGGATGTGTCAGCCATCGCATCTCCCTCCCTGGATCACATGCTTCGATGTGGGAATTGTACCGCAGCGAACGGCATTTGGGCGGCGCAGCTCAGCCTGCCAGGCCCACGAAGAAGGCCGCGGCAGACTGGCCCAGCGTATCCATGTGGTAGCCGCCCTCCTGCACCACCAGGCAGCCCGGGCGGATGCCGGTGGGGGTGCGAGACTGGGCCTGCAGCCCGGCGATGCGCCGGCCGATGCTCTGAAAACCGCCGGCGCTGATGCAGAAGCCGCCTACCGGGTCGCCTTCGGCGGTATCCAGACCGAGCGAGATCACCAGTGCGGCGGGGTTGAAGGCGGCGATGTGGGCCAGCGCCCGGTCGAGCGCGGCCAGGTAAACGGCATCCGTGCATCCCTGGGGCAGGCAGAAATTCCGGTTGAAGCCCAGCCCGGGGCCGGCGCCGGTCTCGTCCTCGCCGCCCCAGTAATAGGGGTACTCATCATCCGGGTGGGCGTGCAGCGAGACGAACAGCACGCGCGGGTCGTGGTAGAAGATCTCCTGGGTGCCGTTGCCGTGGTGGTAGTCGATGTCCAGCACAGCCACACGCCTGTTCAGGGCCTGCTGCAGGCGGCGGGCGGCGATGGCGGCGTTGTTCAGGTAGCAAAAACCACCATACAGGTCTGCGGCGGCGTGGTGGCCCGGCGGACGGCACAGTGCGTAGGCCAGCGGCTGCCCATCGAGCAGCGCCTGGGCCGCGCTCAGCGCGCACTGGGCAGCGCGGGATGCGGCATCCCAGGTGTGCTCGTCAAGCGGGCTGCCTGTGCCAAAGCCGTAATAGCCTGCCAGCCCGCTGGGGTGGCGCGGGGTGTGGCGGGCCGGGCGCACGGCGAAGGTCTCGCCCAGCAGCGGGCCGGCCTGCGGGGTGCGGCGGCGCTGCAGCACGTAGCCGCGCTGTAGGAACTCCAGAAAACCAGGGGTGTGCACGGCCTGCAGTGGGGCCAGGCCGTAATCGGACGGGGCGTGCAGGTCGTTGAAACCGGCCTGCGCCAGCCCGGCGCGGATCAACTCCACCCGTTCGGGGACCTCCTCGCTGGCATATGGGATGCCATATGAGAGCATGGTCCCCGGGTGGTGGTGGGCGTGAGCGGGGTCGTAGTAAATGCGCATTGGCGCTTCGTATAGCCAATAATGGCTGCGCCGCGGCGGTTGCCCGTCCTGGAACGGCGCAGTCTCAGGCGCAGGGCGGTGCGCCGGGCCGGGTAAGCGTGAGCCGGGCGGGTAAGCGCTCCGCCGCGGGCCGGGTGAGCGCTCCGCCGTTCAGGCCGCAGCTTCGGCGGGCAGGTCTCCGGCGTCCGGCTCGGTCTCGGCTTCGTCTTCCAATTCCATCGGCAGGCGCAGGCTGACCCACACCGCCATCAGGCTGACATCGTCGGTAGTCTGGTCTGCGTCCGGGTATTTCTCGGTGAAGGCATTGTTCAGCAGCTCAAAATCTTCGTTCTTTGGCCATGTGACGCCGAAGCCGGGCAGGCGGGTGCGGTCGGCCTCCGGCGG
>JBJSYW010000644.1:0-4011 GCA_046089985.1 Chloroflexota bacterium | reverse complement strand
GAGATCCTGTACGAGCTGCGCGAGCACTCGGCCGGGCTGAACGCCGGACGCTGGGACTATATGTTCAGTATCATCAAGAAGTTCCGCAACCGGCCCGGCTTTGCCTTCCCCGACCGCGTGCAGGTGACCATGACCGTGCCGTTTATGCGCGCCTACACCAACCTGCTGGTGCAGACCTGCCACAAGCGCGGCGCGCATGCCATGGGCGGCATGGCGGCTTACATCCCCAACCGTAAGAACCCCGAGATCAACGAGATTGCGCTGGCCAAGGTGCACGACGACAAACTGCGCGAATCAGGCGACGGCTTCGACGGCACCTGGGTGGCTCACCCCGACCTGGTGCCGGTGGCTATGGAAGTGTTCAAGAACGCCCTGGGCGATAAACCGCACCAGAAAGATCGCCTGCGCGAGGATGTGCACGTAACCGGGCCGGAGCTGATCACCTTCGACATCGCCGGCGGGCAGATTACCGAAGCCGGGCTGCGCACCAACATCAGCGTTGGCATCATGTACCTGGAATCGTGGCTGCGCGGCTCGGGCGCGGTGGCGATCTACAATCTGATGGAAGACGCCGCCACGGCCGAGATCTCCCGCGCCCAGGTCTGGCAGTGGATCCACAACCCGCAAACTCGCCTGGCTGACGGACGCCCGGTGACCAAGGAACTGTATCGCAGTATCCTGCCGGAGGAGATCGAACGCATCAAGGAAATGTACGGCGAGAAATTGTTCAACACGGGCAAATTCGAGCTGGCCGAAAAGCTCTTTGACGAGCTGGCAGCCGGCGACGAGTTCTGCGATTTTCTGACCCTGATGGCCTATCCGTATCTGTAGTGGACCGGAGCATATCGCACAGGAGGCGAGAGCGATGTATACCCAGGAAGATATCAAGGAACTGGAGCACTATTGGAAGACCGACCCGCGCTGGAAGGGCATCACGCGCACCTATTTGGCCGAAGAGGTGGTGCGCCTGCGCGGCTCGATCCGGATCGAGTACCCGCTGGCCTGCAAAGGGGTGTGGAAGCTGTGGCGGCTGTTCGAGAACGAGCCGTTCGTGCGCGCCCTGGGCGCAGTAACCGGCAACCAGGCGGTCCAGATGGTGCAGGCCGGGTTGAAAGCCATCTACGTTTCCGGCTGGCAGGTGGCCGGCGATAACAACGACGCCTTGCAGACCTATCCCGACCAGAGCCTGTATCCGGTGCAGAGCGTGCCGCACCTGATCACGCGCATCAACAACGCCCTGCTGCGCGCCGACCAGGTCCAGCACATGGAGAACCGCGACGATGTAGACTGGCTGGCGCCGATTGTGGCTGACGCCGAGGCCTGCTTCGGCGGCCCGCTGAACGCCTTTGAGCTGGTCAAGATGATGATCCAGGCCGGCGCCTCCGCCATCCACCTGGAAGACCAGCTGTCGTCGCTGAAGAAATGCGGCCATATGGGCGGCAAGGTGCTGGTGCCGGTCAACGTCTTCGTCGAGAAGCTGATCATGGCCCGGCTGGCGGCCGATATTCTGAACGTGCCGGCAATCCTGATCGCCCGCACCGACGCCGAATCGGCCACCCTGATCCGCAGCGACTCGCACCCGGTGGATAAGCCCTTCCTGACCGGCGAACGCTCCTACGAAGGCTACTATTACATCCGCGGCGGGGTCGAATATGCCATCCAGCGCGGCCTGGCCTTCGCCCCGTATGCCGACATGGTGTGGTGCGAGACCACCCGCCCCGACCTGGGCGAGGCGCGCGAGTTCGCCCAGGGCATCCACGAGAAATTCCCCGGCAAGTGGCTGGCCTACAACTGCTCGCCGTCGTTCAACTGGAAGCGCAACCTGGACGACAAAGCGATCCGCAATTTCCAGGAGAAGCTGGGCGAGTTGGGCTACAAGTTCCAGTTCGTCACGCTGGCCGGTTTCCACACCCTCAACGCCAGCATGTTCGAGCTGGCCCAGGATTATGCCAACGACGGCATGGCGGCCTACTCGCGCTTCCAACAGCACGAGTTTGACCTGGAGAACCGCTACGGCTACAAGGCCATCAAACACCAGAGCTTCGTCGGTGCGGGCTACTTCGACGAGGTGTTGATGGCGGCCACTTCCGGCCAGTCAACCACCGCGGCGCTCAAAGGCTCCACCGAGGAGGCCCAATTCGTGCCCGAAACCTACGACGAGGAGATCGTGCCGATCGATCCGCCGGCGGCGGACTGAGGCGCGGGCCGGATTGAAGCCGGCTGCAGCGCAAAGGCAACAAAACGGGGCGCTCGCCGGTGAGCGCCCCGTTTTGTTTGCGGCAAGGATCAGGCCTCGCCCAGGTAGATGCGAACCGCCTGGCGCACAAACCCGGCCAGATCCGGCTGGAAGCGCTCATAGTTGGCCTTGAAGCGCTCGTCCTCATTGTACATGTCCACCAACCCCAGCATCAGCTCGCGGCTCGGCTCGTAGAAGCGGCGCAGCTGGGCATGCCAGGCAGCCGCAGCCGCCTGCGCCTGCGGGCTGTCCGGCCCAAACGGCGCGGCGGCAGCCCAGGCCTGGAAGTTATCCAGCCAGCCCTGGCGCAGCTGCTGCTGCTCGGCCGGGGTGGCTTTCTTCCAACGCGCAGTGGACTCTTTATAGGCATCGCTTTCACCCCAGCGGCGGCGGGCTTCATCTTCATATTCTTTTTCGTCAAAGCCATTGAACAGGTCTTTATCGTTCATGTCGTGTTGTCCTTTCAAGTGGGTGATGGTGCGCTCCACCGTTTGCAGCAGCTGCAGGGTGCGCGCCTGGCGCGCCTGCAGCGCCAGGCGGTGGCGCTCCAGGGCAGCCAGCAGGTTGAACTCGGGCCGGTCGAGCACCAGCTTGATCTCGTCCAGCGGCATGCCCAGCTCGCGCAGGAACAGGATCTGCTGCAGGCGCAGCAGCGCCGGGCGGTCATAGCGCCGGTAGCCGTTGCCGGGATCGCGGCGGGGGATCAGCAGGCCGATCTGGTCGTAGTAGTGCAGGGTGCGGGCGCTCACCCCGGCCGTTTCGGCCAGCTGGCGCACGGTGAAGCCGGTTTCTGTCGTCATAGGCCTATTCTAAACCCTCACGTAACGTTAATGTCAAGGGGGAATTTCCCAGCGCCAGAGCCGGCGGTGGTAGAATCACCCCAGGCTTTCAAGGAGTTCTCGATGCAGTTCATCCAGCGTGTGCTGCGAACGGTAGGACGAATCGGCTGCGCTGCTTGTGTGGCGGCGGTGATCGTGGCGTGCCGGCCTGCGCCCGGCGCGCCGGATGCGCCATCGGTGGGCATGCCGGGCAGCAGCGCGCCGCCCGCCGCGCTGCAGACACCGGGCAGCCACATCTCCGCCGCCGCCACGGCGAACCCATCGCCCACCAACAAGTGGGAACTGTGGTTGAACGGCCCGCACCTGCGCGGCGCCAACATCTACCGCTGGCGGGTCTATCCTGAGCTGGTCGGCGAAGACTTTATGGGCCCCGGCCCCACCGGACCGCCCTACACGCTGGACGACTTCAAGCGCCTGGCCGCGCTGGGGGCCAATTACGTCAACATCTCACAGCCCGGCCTGTTCACCGAAAAGCCGCCCTTCGCGCTCGACCCCGACATGCAGGCTGCGCTGGACCAATCGCTGGAGCTGGCGCGCCAGGCAGACCTGTTTGCAGTGATCAGCGCCCGCTCCGGCCCCGGGCGCAGCGAGTTCAGCTTCTACTTCGGCCGCCCGCACTCCTGGTTCGACGACAGTTATTACAACGACACCATCTGGACCGACCCGGCGGCCCAGGAGGCCTGGGCAGCGATGTGGCGCTATACCGCCGAACGCTACCGCGATAACCCGATCGTGGTGGGCTACGACTTGATGGTCGAGCCGAACTGCAACTCGGTGTGCTTCAGCGAATGGGAAGAGGACCGCTTCTTCCCGCGCGTGCGCGGCACCCGCTACGATTGGAGCGCCCTGGCTGCCCGGGTGACCGCCGCCATCCGCCAGGTCGATCCGGAGACGCCGATCCTGGTTGGCGGGGAAGGGTACAGCCGGGTGGATTGG
>JBJSYW010000643.1:0-10818 GCA_046089985.1 Chloroflexota bacterium | reverse complement strand
CGGGTTTTGCGTTCCATTGAGTTCTCCATCCTGCAGGGCGAAGGCGGCTGTACGCCGCCTTCGCTTGTTTGCCTGGATCTGTTTTCCGTTTACAGATAATTTAATTCGTGCGCTTGTTTTAGCAGCACATCCCGGAAATCCGGGTGGGCGATGTTGATCAACTGTTGGGCGCGCTGGCGGATGGACTTGCCGTACAGGTCTGCCACGCCGTATTCCGTGACCACGTAATGGACGTGGTTGCGGGTCGTCACCACCCCGGCGCCGCGTTTCAGCATGTCGGTGATGCGGCTGACCACTGTGCCGTCGCGCAGCGTGGTGGTGCTGGGCAGGGCGATGATCGGCACGCCGCCCTTGGAGCGCGATGCGCCGTAGATGAAGTCTAGCTGCCCGCCCACGCCGGAGTAGATCTTGGGGCCGATGCTGTCGGCGCACACCTGACCGGTCAGATCCACCTCGATGGCTGAGTTGATCGCCACCATGCGGTCGTTCTGCGCCACCACGAACGGATCGTTGACGTATTCGGTGGGGTGCAGCTCGATCAGCGGGTTGTCGTCGACCCAGTCGTACAGCTTTTTCGAGCCGATGATGAAACCGGCGATCATCTTGCCGGTGTGGATCGACTTGCGCGCCCCGGTGAGCACCCCGGCGTCCACCAGTTCGATCACCCCGTCGGAGAACAGCTCGGTGTGGATGCCCCGGTCGCGCTTCTCTTTCAGGTAGGGCAGCACCGCGTCGGGGATGGCGCCGATGCCCATCTGCATCGTGGCCCCATCCGGGATCAGCTCGGCGATATAGCAGGCGATGCGGTTGATCTCCTCGCCGCCTTCGTCGGCCATGTGGGCCTCCTGCAGCGGGTAGTCGACCGGCACGATGTGGGTCAGCCGGCTGACGTGGATGAACGAATCGCCCAGCGTGCGCGGCATCTGCTGATTGACCTCGGCGATGATCATCTTGGCCGATTCGGCCGGCGATTTGGTCAGCCCCACCTCGATGCCCAGCGAGCAGAAGCCGTGTTCATCCGGCGGGGAGACGTGCACCAGCGCCACATCCAGCGGCAGCAGGTGGTTCTTGTACAGCAGGGTGAACTCAGACAGCAGCACCGGGGTGAAATCGGCGCGCCCCTCGTGGACGGCCTTGCGCACATTGGCGCTGTTGAACATCGTGTTGACCCGGATATGCCCTTCCAGTTCTGGGTTGGCGTAGTCGGCCGGGCCGATCACCAGCGCCTGGCACAATTCCACATCGGTCAGGTTTTTGGCATGCCCCACCAGCGCATTCATCACCTGGTGCGGCACGGAACAGTTGCCGGTCAGGAAGACCCGGTCGCCGGATTTAATGTGCGTGACGGCTTCCTCGGCGGTGGTAACACGAGATTGGTAAAGTTTATTGTAGTCGGCCATGGAGGTCCTCTGCGCGCTCTCTGCCTAGCCAAGCGGGCCAAGCTGGGTGATATTCTGAACTTTCCCCTTGTACGTGCCCACCCCGTGACAGATGGCGGGGTTGGAAGCTATGGCTTCGTCGGTGCCCTTGGTGACGATCTCGAGAATGTAGGGCATGGCGGCGTTCAGGAAGGCGTAGGTGGAGGTGCGCGCCACGACGCTGGGCATGTTCGGCACCGCATAGTGGATCACATTCTCGCTGACGAAGGTCGGCTGCTCGTTGGTCATCGGGCGGGAAGTCTCGACGCACCCGCCTTCATCGATGCTGATGTCCATAATCACCGAGCGCGGCTTCATCGTCTTGACCATCTCGCGGGTCACTACCTTGGGCGGCTGCTCGCCGGGCACCAGCACTGCCCCGACCACCAGGTCGGCATACGAAACGGCCCGAGCGATGTTGTGCGGGCTGGAGATCATCGTCACCACGCACGGCATGGCATCGTGGATGGCTTCCAGCGCGGCGATGTTGGTGTCGAGCACGGTCAGGTGCGCGCCCATCGCCACGAAGGTCTTGGCGGCGCAGGTACCGGCAATGCCGGCGCCGATGATCACCACCTCGGCCGGGGGCACGCCCGGCATGCCACCGATCAGGATACCCTTGCCACCGGCGTTGTTTTGCAGCAGGCGGGCGCCGATCTGCCCGGCCAGCGTTCCGCCGATCTGGCTTAACGGTTTGCGGATCGGCACCGTACCGTCCGCCAGGGTGATCTGCTCGTAGGCAATGGCGGTGATCTCGTTTTCGAGCATCTTCTGGATCTTGTCTTTGCGCGCCGATCCAAGGTGCAGCAGCCCGGCTACAGCCGTGCCGGGGCGCAGCCAGTCGATCTCTTCTTCCATCGGCCGCGCCACCTTGAGCAGCAGGTCGGCCCGGCCGAAGACCTCATGCGCGCTGTAAGCGATTTTAGCCCCAGCCTGCATGTACTCCTGGTCGCTGAAACCGGCGTTCTCGCCGGCGTCGTGCTGTACGTAGCAGGTGTGGCCCATCTGGGTCAGCATTTTTACACCTGCCGGGAACAGCCCCACCCGGTACTCAAAGGCGCGTCTCTCTTTCGGGATGCCAATATTCATAGGAGCCTCCTGGTCTGGACCTGCACGCCAGCCGCTGGCGCACCGGGCCAGATAAACATGCCTGGGGTGATTAAACCATTGATTTGGCCGGCGTGGCAGTGTTTAAAGTAACCCGTACCGCCGTGCCTTCCTTCGGTTTGCTGATCACTTTGATCTCGCCGTGATGCTGTTCGATCACCTGGCGGGCGATCGACAGTCCCAGCCCGATGCCATCGAACAGGCGTCCGTCCACCTGATCGGTGTGGAAAAAGCGGTCGAAGATGCGCGGCAGCACATCTTCCGGGATGCCCACGCCGTTGTCGCGCACCTCGATCGTGGCCCGCTCGCCGCTGCGCGCCAGCCTCACTTCCACCTGCCCGTTGACGTAGCTGAATTTGATGGCGTTGTCCAGGATCGCCTGCAGGGCGCGCTCCAGGCTCTTGTGGTCGCCGGCGACGAAGATCGCCTCGCCGGGCAGGTCCATCAGCAGGCTGATGCGGTTCTGCACCAGCTTGGGCTGGCTGGCATCGGCCACACGGCGCAGCGCCTCGCTCAGGTTGACCGTTTCAAAGCGCGGCAGGATCAGGTCCATCTCCTGGATAAACAGGATATCGTTGACCAGGGTGATGATCTGCTCGATGTGCCGTGAGGCGGTCTGGATCGAACTGCGCTGCATGTCGCTGTCCAGGTTGTAGCCGCGCTCCAGCCCGGTTTCCACCATCTGCAGGAAGCCGCGTGCGGCGGTCAGCGGGGTGCGCAGTTCATGCGCGATGGTCGACAGGAACTCACGCCGGGCGTATTCCTGTTCGGCCAGCTGCTGGTAAGCGTTGGCCAGTTCGCCGGCTTTCAGGCGCAGGTCTTCGATCGCCATCTGGTCGTTCTGGCGCAGGCGGCGCACCACTTCTTGCACCATCGCCCGCGACAGGCTGGCGCTGGTGCGCAGCAGCTCGGTGAACAGCTCCTTGCGGATCTCGAGCACATTGGTCTGCTCCAGCGTGGTCACGCTGGCGGCGCGCGGCGCGTCTTGCAGCAGCGCCATCTCACCAAAGAAATCCCCCATTTCAAGCGTTTTCAACAGGCGCACTTCCTTGCGGGCGGCGTTGATGGTCTTGGTGACCTTCACCCGGCCGTCGAGCAGGATATAGAAGATGGTCTCGTAGGCATCCTCATGGCACAGCACGGTGTTGGGTGGGTAGCTGTGCACCTGCCCGCCGGCGATCAGCTCCTGGGCTTCTTTGACCGGGATACCGGGGAAGGCGCGCAGCAGGGTGCGCAGCGGAACGGGGTTGGAGTTCATAGGTCTTCGGGTTCCTGCTCGGGTCTTTCATAAAAAATGAATAGCACGCTGCCGTACTTGCGCTGGTCGAACTCGCGCAGGTGCTGCAGTTCAAGCGCCTGGTATTCCACCGGGTGGATCTGCACGATCACCCAGGCGTCATCCGTTAGCCACTCCGGGCGGGCGTCCAACTCCTGCATGGCGCGTTTCCACAGCTCTTTATACTGCGGCGGGGCCACAAATACGTAGTTGTACTGCCGCTCCAGTGGCCCAGACAGGTAGGCAAAGGCGTCCTGCCTGATCACATCGGCGCTGCTGCCCAGGCGAGTAGCCGCCAGGTTGGCGCGGATCACCTCCACCGCCGCACGGTTCAAGTCAATAAAGCGCACCAGCTGCGCGCCGCGGCTGAGCGCTTCGATGCCTACCGCCCCGGTGCCGGCGAATAGATCCAGCAGGGTGGCGTCCTCGATATCCATCCCCAGGATGTTGAACAACGACTCGCGGGCGCGGTCGGTGATCGGGCGGGTGGTGTCGCCGGGGACGGTGCGCAGGCGCATGCCGCGCGCTTTGCCACCGATCACGCGTAAGGTGCTCATCGCCGCCTGTCCTTTACAGCGCCTGGCGCACAGCCAGCAGGTTGCCGTGCGGGGTGATCACCGGGGTGACACAGCCGGTGCCGAGCATAAAGCGCTGCCCGTTGGTGGCCTGCAGCGCTTCGAGCGCTTCGGCGCGCACCTGGTCGGGCGTGCCATACACCAGCGTGTGGCGGTTAACCCCGCCGCACACCACACCGCTGAAGCGCTGCAGCCCGCCGCTCAACGATGGGGCGGTCTCACGATCGTGCCAGTTGATCATGTTGACCGGATAATCGGCCACCTGGTCGAACATCACGTCCAGCCCGTGCAGGTGCAGCAGGCGGTAGGCCATCTCCCGGGCCGGTTCGAGCAGCGGCAGGTCATAGGCCCGGCCAAAGCGAGCAAACTCATCCTGCGAGAGCAGCCCGTACTGGGCATGCTGCACGGCGAAGAAGATCCCGTCGATGCCCACCTGGCGGGATGCTTCGATGAAGCGGCGGGTGCTTTCGGCGATGATCGCCAGGCCCTGGTGCAGGGCATCCGGGTTCTGGCGCATGTGCACCAGCAGTTCGCTCCCGCCCACCAGGTTTTTTGCCTGTGAGAGCGGGTTGAAGATCGTCTGCAGGATCGGGGTATCCGGCCCGATGGCGCTGCGGATCAGCCGCAGCGCTTCCAGCTCGGCAGCCAGGTGGCCGTGCTGGGGGTCAAGCAGCGGCAGGGCCGCCCAGTCCTCGGGATGGCGGATCACCCGCTGGGTGTAGTCGCGGGTGCCTTCCGAACTGCCGCGCCATTCATCCCCGGCGCCCCAGTCTTTCAGGCAGTATGACGAGGCGGGAGTGACCTTGACCAGGTCAAAATCATAGCTGCGCTGGAAGGCCAGCACGGCGTTCGCCAGGCCCATCGGGGTCTGGTCGTCGACTGGGAAGTGGCGCCACAGGGCCACCGGTGGGTGGTCCAGCACCTGGTTAGACAGGCAGGCTTCAAGGCGTTGACGGTGGGTGATCATGCGGCTGCTCCGTTGGCTGAGATGCGGGATCGCCGGGTACAACCCGGCGGACGATATGGGCAATTTCGTTCTCTTCAATCTGCTGGCTGGCGAAGAACTCTTGCATAAAGGCCGAGCGGCGGGCGCGCAGCGCTAGCGGGGTCACTTCGGCCAGGTCGCCGGCGGTAGTCACACTGCGCCCGTCGGCGGCGGCATACGCCCGCGCCGCCTCGAACAGGGTGATTTCGGCTCGCAGCGAGTCGATCTGCAGTTCGCGCACAATCTGCAGCCCCAGGCGAGCCACATCTTCCGGGATGGTCACCTGGGCCAGCGCGTCGCGGGCGGCCTGGATCTCGCCTTTCAGGTCTTCGGTTTCGGCGCGGTACTGGGCCACCGTCTGGCGCGGGTTGACCTGGTAAGCGTGCACCCGGCGGTAGGCTTCCAGGCGCTCGTCGGGGTCGAGCAGCCCGCGTACCACCACCCGCAGCCCAAAGCGATCCATGATCTGCGGGCGCAGGTTGCCTTCCTCGGGGTTCATCGAACCGATCAGCGTAAAGCGCGAGCGGTAGGTGGCCGAGACCGGGCCGCGCCGCACCGTGTAGTTGCCCTGCGCCGCTGCATCCAGGATAGCGTCGGCGATCTCGTCCTCCAGCAGGTTCACTTCGTCGATGTACAGCAGGTTGCGGTCGGCCTGCGCCAGCAGGCCGCGCCGGATGCGCGCCCGGTCATGGATCACCGCCCGCTCATCCAGCCCGCCAACCGCGTCTTCCATGCGCGCGTTGAGCGGCAGCTCTACTAACCGCACGCTGTCTGGGCGGGCCAGCGGTTCGCCCAGGGCGAACTTCTGGGCGCAGTCCGGGCACACCGCGTCCAGCCCGCCGGTTTCCACATCTTCCGGCAGGCAGCCGTAGAAGCACAGGCTGCGCGGCACTTCGGGCAGCAGGTCCACCAGGCTGCGCACGGCCGTGGTCTTCCCGGTGCCGCGCGGGCCGATCAGCAGCACCCCGCTGATCGCCGGGTTAATCAGCGACAGCAGCAGCGCCAGCTTCATCTCCCGCTGGCCGACCAGCGCCAGGTAGGGGAAGGGCAGCACCTCCAGGATTCCCGAGTCTTCGGACGCGCCGGAAGCGCGAAACCCGCGCCCCGAAACGCGGTCGATCAGCTCGCGCAGCGAGCGCGGGCCGCGGTAGGCCTGGTCGGCGCCCAGGTCTTCGGTTGGGAAGGTGGGCGGTGGAGCGCTGTGCGGCGTTCCGGCGGAAGCGGCGGGGTCATTCATTGGGCGAGGGTCGGCTTTCAGCCGCGGCCCTGGACCGGCCGGCGGTTCTTACTTTGTTCCAGGCGGTACTGCTGGCGCGCGGCCCCCTCCAGCATGCGCTGTTTTTCTTCCTCAGTCTCGGCGATCAACGGCGGCACTTCAACCTTGTGCCCGGCCTCGTCCAGCGCCACGTAGACCAGGTAGGCTGTGTTGGTGTGGGTAAACTCTCCGGTGATCGGGTTCTCGGCGATCACATGCACCTCGGCCTCCATCGACGTGCTGCCCACGTAGCTGACCTCGGCGGTGATGGTCACCAGGTCGGTGGTGCGGATCGGCTGGCGGAAGACCATCTGGTCGACGGCGATTGTGACCACGCGCTGTTGGGCGTGGCGCATGCAGGCCAGCGCCCCGGCCTCATCGACCAGCTTCATGATCCAGCCGCCGTGGACGTTGCCCAGGTTGTTGGCGTGCTCGGGCTGCATCAGTTGGGCGATCGAAACGCGTGACGCGCCGACGGTCTTGCCAGGTTTCGGAGAGTGGCTCATGCACAGCTTCCTTGTCAGTCCATATCGTCGCGCAGCTCGCCGGCATCCACCGGCGGCAGCAGCTCCGGGAGTTCATCCAATACATCCACCTCGTTCGTGGCGATCTCGGCCATCATCCCCGGCAGGGGGATGCGCTCCGGGATGCGGATCGGAGCCGGGACTTGGGGCGGGGTGCGGCGCGGTTCGCTGTTGCCGAACTCGCGCTTGCGCAGGATGCGCGGTTCGCCGGTCATGCGGCCAACCCAATGCCCGTGCACCGAGAAAACCCGCTGGTCCTGTGTGACCCAGCCAATCCACTCGCCGCTGCGGCTGAAAATATACGGGTAGGCCAGGAAACCGCCCACATCCCCCCGGGTGGTATAGATGGTGATCAGTTTTGGCGCATCGGACATGCTCGTATTATACCAACCAAAAGACCCCCTAAAAGACTTAGCCAGGGCTTATCAAAACCTGTGTAAAGTTGCATTGGGAGATCGCGGGCCTGCTTCTATAATTTTAGGGTGTTTTCGCAAAAAAGCAAAAAAACTGGCGTCCTGATCCTGAATACCGGCTCCCCCGATGCGCCCACCCCTTCGGCGGTGCGGCGCTACCTGGCGCAGTTCTTGAGCGACCGGCGCGTGATCGAACTGCCGCGCTGGCTGTGGCTGCCCGTGCTGCACGGCGTGATCCTGAACGTGCGCCCGCGCCGCTCGGCGCGCCTCTACCGGCGCGTGTGGACTGCCGCCGGCTCGCCGCTGCTGCTCGCCACGCAGAACCTGGCCCAGCAGCTGCAGCAGCGCCTGGCCCAGGCGGGGCTGCCGGCTCCCGTGCTGGCGGGCATGCGCTACGGCCGCCCCTCGATTGCCGCGGCGCTTGGACAGCTGCTCGACCAGGGCGTCGAGCGCCTGGTGGCGCTGCCGCTCTTCCCGCAGTACTCGGCCACCACCAGCGCCGCCATGCTCGACGGGGTGTACGCCGCCCTCGCCGGTCTGCGCCGCCAGCCGCAGTTGATCACCATCGCCGATTATCACGCTCACCCGGCCTACCTGGAAGCCTTGGCTGAGGGCATCCGCCGGGCCTGGAGCGCTCAGGGGCAGGCTGAGATGATGCTGTTCTCGTTCCACGGCATACCGGCAGCCTATGCCGCCCACGGCGACCCCTACCCGCAGCACTGCCAGGCCACCGCTGCCCGGCTGGCCGACCTGCTGGGCCTGGAGCAGCGGCAGTGGATGCTCAGCTACCAATCGCGCTTTGGCCCGCAGCAGTGGCTGCAGCCCTATACCGACCAGGCGTTGCAAGCGCTGGGCCGGCGCGGCTGCGCCTCGCTGCAGGTGAGCTGCCCTGGCTTTGCGGTGGACTGCCTGGAAACGCTGGATGAGATTGCCCACGAAGGCCGGCAAATATACGAACAGGCCGGCGGGAAAGGCTTTGCCTATCTCCCGGCCCTGAATGACACCCCAACGCATGCCGGCGCGCTGGCGCAGGTGGCGCTGGATGCAGCAAAATATTTAGCTTCAGGATAAATCAATGACCGAAACAAAAAACAAAAAACGGCCGGTGGTGATCATCGGCGGCGGGATCACCGGCCTGGCGGCAGCCTGGGAGCTGCAGCAGGCGCAGATGCCGTATGTGCTGTTAGAAGCAGGTCCGCGCTGGGGTGGGAAAGTGACCACCGAGCGCCGCTCGGACGGCCAGGGCGGGCAGTTCGTCATCGACGGCGGGCCGGAATCGTTCATCACCCGCAAGCCGGAGGTGTGGGACCTGGCCCACGAAGCCGGGTTGGCTGCTGAGATCCAGCCGATCGGCAGCGAAACCAGCCACATGTTCGTGCTTGACCGGGGCGAGCCGCGCCTGGTGCCGCTGAACCCGCTGATTTTTGCCTTCTCGCCGCTGATGAGCCTGCCAGGCAAGCTGCGCATGCTGGCCGAGCCGTTCATCCCGCCGCGCCTGGATGGCGGCGACGAGTCGCTGGGCGATTACGTCACTCGCCGGCTGGGCAAAGAAGCGCTGGACCAGTTCATCGGCCCGATCCTGGCTGGGATTTACAACACCGATCCTTACCGCCAGAGCATCCTGGTCAGCTCGCCGGTGATGCGTGAGATGGAGGCCGAGTACGGCGGCCTGTTCAAAGCCGCGTTGGGCAAAGCCCGCCAGGCACGCGCCCGGCGGTCGAATGGGGCATCGCAAACCAACGGCCGCTCCGGCGAACCGGAGCCGAAAAAGCCGCGCTTTATCAGCTTTGCCAGCGGCGCGCAGGTGCTGGTCGATGGGCTGGCGGCGCGGCTGGCGCAGCACCCGCAGGCTGATCTGCGCCTGAACAGCCCTGTGCGGGCGGTGCTGCCTGCCGTGGATGGCTGGAGGGTCGAACTGGAGAACGGCCAGGCGCTCGCCGCAAGCGCGGTGATCGCCGCTGCGCCGGCCAACCAGGCCGCCCGCCTGCTGGCCCCGGCGGCCGCGGAAGCCGCCGACATGCTGGCCGCCATTCGTCATGAAAATATCGGCACCGCCACGCTGATCTACCGTGAAGCCGATGCCCAAACCCGCCGGCGCATTCACGGGCTGATGGTGCCGCGCCGCGAGCGGCGCAAAATTGACGCGATCACCTTCACTTCGCTGAAGCTGCCCGGCCGCGCCCCGCAGGGCTACCGGCTGGTGCGGGTCTTCTTCGGCGGCGGCGCGCCTGAGATGGTGGAAATCCCCGAAGCGCAGATGCTGCAAGCTGTGCAGGCCGAATTAAAAGACCTGCTGGGCATCAGCGCTGCGCCGCTGGATTATGTCGCCTTCCGCTGGCCGCACAGCTTCCCGCAAGCCGACGTGGGCCACCTGGAGCGCGTCGAACAGATCCAGCGCCGCCTGCCTGAGGGCATCGCCCTGGCCGGCAGCTCATACCGCGGCATCGGCGTGCCCGACTGCGTGCGCGACGGCCGCCAGGCTGCCCGCGCCATTGGCCGGCTGCTCCAATCCTGAGCCGGCTTACCTGCTGTTCTGCATCAAAAAAAACCGGAGCCAAACCCCCCATGAAAAAAGTCCTCTCCTTCCTGAATGCCCTGCGCCTGGCAGCCTTCCCGCTGGCCTACGGTCTGAGCGGGGCGCTGATCGGCGGCACGCTCAACCGCATCATGATCGCCGACCTGGGCGTGCCGGCCTCGCTGGCGGCGCTGCTGTTCGCCGTGCCGCTGATGGTCTCACCGCTGCGCGTCTGGCTGGGCTACCGCTCGGACGGCTTCCCGATCCTGGGCAAGCGCCGCGAGCCGTATATCCTGCTCGGCGCGCTGTTGATCGGGGCCGGCATCCTGGCTGCGGCCGGACTGACCGCCGGCTTCACCCGCACTTCGCCGGCATTTGTGCTGCTGGGCCTGGCGGCCTTTGCGTTGTACGGCGCGGGGCGCAACCTGGGCCACAACACCTTCCAGGCGCTGCTCTCAGACCGCTTCAGCACGCAGGTGAAGACGCGCGTGATCACGCTCTTTGAGGTCGCCACGCTGCTGGGTATGGTGATGGGCTCGGGGGCGATCGGTAAAGCGCTGGAAGATTACTCTCCGCAGCGCCTGATGAGCACGGCGCTGGGCGTGGCGTTGGCGGTGCTGGCGCTGGCGGCCCTGGCGGCCCTGGGCCAGGAGCGGACCAGCTCGCTGGCCCAGGAAGCGGCCCGCACGGCGCGCGCCGTGCCCTTCAACCAGGCGCTGCGCCTGGCGCTGGGCGACCCGCAGGTGCGCA
>JBJSYW010000642.1:0-5826 GCA_046089985.1 Chloroflexota bacterium | reverse complement strand
CCTTCCGGCAGGCCCTGGGCGCGCGCCTTCAGCACCCGGCGCATGATCTTGCCCGAGCGGGTCTTGGGCAGCTTGTCGATGAACTTAACCGATTCCGGCCGAGCGATCGGCCCCAGGTGGGTCGAGACGTGCTGGCGCAGCTCTTCGGCCAGCTCCTCGCTGGATTCGATGCCCGGTTTCAGCTGCACGAAGCAGTAGATCGCCTGGCCCTTGACCTCGTGCGGCAGGCCGATGGCCGCCGATTCGGCCACGCTGTGGTGCGTAATCAGCGCCGATTCGATCTCGGCCGTGCCCAGGCGGTGCCCGGAGACCTTGATCACATCGTCTACCCGGCCGATGATCCAGTAATACCCGTCCGGGTCGCGGCGGGCCGAGTCACCGGTCATGTACTTGCCTTCGAAGCGGCTCCAGTACTGCTTGACATAGCGCTCGTCGTCCTTGTACAGCGTGCGCAGCATCGACGGCCAGGGATTCTTCAGCACCAGGTAGCCCTCTTCGCCTTCCGCCACCGGGTTCCCGCTCTCATCCACGATCTCGGCCACCTGCCCGAAGAACGGCCGCGTGCCCGAGCCGGGTTTCAGCGGCACCACCGGGGTGGGGGTAATCATAAAGGCCCCGGTTTCGGTCTGCCACCAGGTGTCCATGATCGGGCAGCGCTCTTTGCCGATCACCCGGTAGAACCACTTCCAGGCCTCGGGGTTGATCGGCTCGCCCACCGTGCCCAGCAGGCGCAGCGAACTCAGGTCGTGCTTGCCGGGCCAGGCTTCGCCAAAGCGCATCAGCGCCCGGATGGCGGTGGGGGCGGTGTAGAAGATGTTGATCCCGTAGCGCTCGATCAACTGCCACCAGCGGTTGGGGTAGGGGTAGGCCGGGCCGCCCTCGAACATGAAGCTGGTGGCCCCGTTCAGCATCGGCCCGTACACCAGGTAAGAATGCCCGGTGATCCAGCCCGGGTCGGCCGTGCACCAGAAGCGGTCCTCGTCCTTCACATCGAAGACGTATTTCAGGGTCGAGTAGGTGCCCACCATATACCCACCGTGGGTATGCAGGATCGCCTTGGGTTTGCCGGTCGAGCCGGAGGTGTACAGGATGAACAGCGGGTCTTCGGCGTCCATCACTTCGGTGGGGCATTTGCCGTTGGCGATCGGCAGCGCGCACAGGTCGTGATACCAGTGATCACGCCCGGCTTCCATCGGCACCTCGTGGGCTGTGCGCTTGACCACGATCACGTTCTCTACCGAGGGGCAGTGTTTCAGCGATTCGTCGACGATCGCCTTCAGCTCGACGCGCTTGTTGTTCTGGAACGAGCCGTCGCAGGTGATCACCAGCTTCGATTCGGAGTCGGCGATGCGCCCGGCCAGCGCATCGACCGAGAACCCGCCAAAGACCACCGAATGGATCGCGCCGATCTTGGCGCAGGCCAGCATGGCGAACACGATTTCGGGGATGCGCCCCATGTAGATCGTCACCCGGTCGCCCTTCGCCACGCCCATGGCCTTGATGATATTGGCCATGCGGTTGACCTCGCGGTTGAGCGAGAAGTACGAGAAGGTGCGGTCCTGCTTGCCGTCCTCGCTCTCCCAGATCAGGGCCAGCTTGTTGCGGAAGTAGCTTTTCAGGTGGCGGTCCAGCGCGTTGTGGACGATGTTGGTCTTGGCGCCCTGGAACCATTTGAAGAAGGGTTTGTTCGAGTCATCCAGCACTGCGTCCCATTTTTGGTACCATTCCAGCTCTTCGGCCTCGCGCGCCCAAAAAGCCTGCAGGTCCTGTTCCGCCAGGGCGGCGGTGGCCTCCCAGTCCTTTAGGCGGGCCTGCTCGATGACCTCCTGCGAGGGGTAATAGACTTCCCCTTCCATGTCCGACTGCTTCGTTTCGGGATTGGCTGACAGCATACGATCCTCCACATGAAAATGAACTGGCTCTACTTCCGTTCCAATCGATAACCCAGCCTGCGCCGGCGAGTTACCATTGTTCCAAAACACACAAGTGTAATAAACGAAGAGCGCCCGGGTGGGGCGCTCTGGGTCAGGCGTGCGGCTCGAGGATCACATCTTTGAATATGAAGTAATGGAAGGGTGAGATCGGGTACCTGCGCAGCCAGGGTTTGACCAGCAGGTGCAGCCGCCCGTAGGTGGTCAGCAGCAGCGGGGCTTCCTGGGCCAGCAAGCGCTCGGCCTGCTGGTACAGTCCCAGGCGCTCGGCCTGGTCGACGGTGCGGCGGGCCTGGTCCACCAGCTGCTCGTAATCGGCGTGGCGCCAGCGTGACTCGTAGGCCAGGCAGACGCGCAGGAAGGTGTCCGGGTCGGGGTAATCGGCTAGCCAGCCGTTCATATAGAGCGGCGGCGGTTCGGTCTGGATGCGGTCGAACAGCTCGTTGTTGGACAGCTCAACGAAGCGCACCGAAACGCCCAGGTTCTCCAGCCACTGCTCGGAGATGGCGTCGCTGAAGGCGGTGCTGTCGCGCGGCAGGGTCCAGAATTCGATCTCGGGGAGGCTGTCATGCTCATAGCCGGCGTCGGCCAGCAGGCGGCGCGCTTCCAGCGGGTCATACGGCAGCCCCACCTGGGGGGCGTGCCCGGGCAGCCCGGGCGGGGTCAGCCCGCCGCTGGCAGGCGCGGAGAAGCCGCGCCCCACCACCTCGGCCAGTGTCTCGCGGTCCAGGGCGTGGGTGAACGCCCGCCGCACGCGCGCGTCGTCGAACGGTGGGCGGGTGGTGTCAAAAACGATGAACCCCACCGTCGCCGCCGGCAGCGAAATGTATTCGCCGGCGTGCTGCTGGCGGGCCCGGTCGGCTTCCAATGCCGAACCGCCCAGGAAGAGCACGTCCAGCTTGCCCTGGTGGTAGGCTGCCAGCCGGGCGGCGAAGTGCTGGTAGACCGGGGCCGAGTAGATTTCGACCTGTTCCAGGTTGCCCAGGCGCTGCCCGTAATAGCGCGGGCTGCGCCGCAGCACCAGCCGGTCATTTTGGCGCCATTCCTCCAGCAGGAACGGCCCGCTGGTGACGATGTTTTCCGGCTCGGCCCAGGCGTCGCCCAGCTCGGTCACCCGGTGGCTGAGGGCCGGGAAGGTGGCCGAGTAGCTCAACAGGTGCAGGAAGTAGCCTGCCGGCTGCTCCAGTTCCACCACCAGCGTGTAGTCGTCGGTGGCATGCACCCCGACTGCCGCCGGGTCGTCCACCTGGCCCTGGTGATAGGCGCGCGCCCCGCGGATGTCGTAAAACAGCACCGGGTGGCGCGATTTCGTAGCCGGGTTCAAGATGCGCTTCCAGGTGAAGGCCACGTCGTGGGCGGTCACCGGCTGCCCGTCGGACCAGAAGGCGTCCTGGCGCAGGTGGAAGACATAGCGCTTGCCGTTCTCCTGCACCTCCCAGCTTTCGGCCAGCTCGGGGGTCAGCTCGGCGTCGGGGTTCAGCGCCAGCAGCCCGCTGAACAGCTGGTCGATGACTGGCACCGAGACCACCTCGAAGGCCTGCATCGGGTCGAGCGTGATGGGTGGGTAGTAGGCCAGCCGCAGCGGGTGCGGGGCCGGCGGCGGCTGGGGCAGCGGCGCCTGGCTGGCTTCTTTCCACAGAGCGAAACCCTCTTTATAGGCCTGCCGGCTGCGGGCGAAGTCCAGGGTGGTGTGGTAGATCAGCCCCAATTTCATCAGCGTGCGCGCCGCCCGCTGCAGATCCTGTTCTTCTTTCAAAATTCCCAGGGCGTGCTGGTAGTACTCGATCGCTTCCGGGTAGGCGTAGACGCGCTGGGCGTGGTCGCCGGCGATCAGCAGGTAGCGGCAGGCCTGGTCCCACTCGCCGGCCTCGGCGAAATGCCGGCCCAGGTACGGGGCCAGCTCATCCAGGTGCTCGGGGTACAGGCGTTCGATCGATTGACCGGCGCGGCGGTGCAGCCGCTTGCGGCGCACGCCGCTCATGCTCTCGCGCAGCGTGGAAGCGATCAGGGCATGGGCGAAGGCATAGCGCACCCCGCCGCGCTTGCGCCCGCCCGGCTGGAGTTCGCCGATCAACTGGGCGCGCTGGGCGGCTTCCAGCGCCTGCAGCAGGTCGTCTTCGTCCATCTCGCTGACCGCCTGCAGCAGTTCGAAGGTGAACTCGCGCCCGAAGATCGAAGCGGTGCGCAGCGCTTCCTGGGCCTGCGCCGGCAGCTTGCCCACCCGGGCCTGGATCGCCACGCGGATGCTCTGCGGCGCTTCCATCTGCTCCACCACCGGCCACTGCCAGCCCGCCCCGGTGCGCGCCAGTCGCCCGCTCTCGATCAGCGCCTTGCACAGCTCTTCGGTGAAGAATGGGTTGCCTTCGGTCTCGCGGTAGATGCTCTCGACAAAGGCATCTGGGATGTCTGCCGCCAGCAGCGTTTGCAGCAGGGCGGCGGTGCCGGCGCGGTCCAGCCGGCCCAGCTTGATGCGCAGCGCCAGCTGCTCACGTCCCAGGTCGTACAACACCTGGTTCAGCCCGCGCGCCTCGTCCAGCTCCACCTCGCGGTAGGTGACCAGCGCCAGCAGGCGCAGGCGCAGCGCGGCGGCCCGCCGCGCCAAGTGGCGCAACAGCGCCAGCGTGCCGCTGTCGGCCCAATGGGCGTCTTCCAGCACCAGCAGCAGCGGCGCCTGCGCCGACAGCGCCGCGGCCAGCTCTACAAAGCTCTCATACAGGCGCTGCTGTTCGGCCTGCACATCCAGCAGCGCGTTGGGCTGCACGCCGCTGAAGCGCGCCCGCAGCTGCGGGGCCAGCGCCAGCAGGTCGGGCAGCCCGCCGAGCCGCTCTAGCACGCCGCTGCCGGCGGCGGCCTCCAGGATGGCGTGCAGCGGCGCGTACGGCGAGCCATCGTCTGCGTAGCAGTCGCCTTTCAGCACGCGCGCCCCGTGCACCTGGGCGTGGGCGATCAGCTCGGTGGCCAGGCGGGTCTTGCCGATCCCTGGGTCGCCGCTCAACAGCAGCACCGGCGCCGGGCTACCGCCCGCGGCAGGCGCGGCTGCCGCGTTCCATGCTTCGATCGCCTGGCCCAGCTCGCGCTGCCGGCCCACCAGCCGGCCGCGCACCACCCGGTCCAGCGGCGATTCAGCGGCCGCCTGCTCGCCGCCGCCCTCGCCGGCCAGCAGGCCCTGCAGCAGCAGCTCCACCTCGCCGGCCGAAGCCGGGCGCTGCCCCGGCTGTTTGCTCATCAGGCGTACGATCAGCGCGTCCAGCGCCGGCGGCAGCTGTTCGCGGCGGGCGCGCGGCGAGGGGATCGGGGCGTACAGGTGCTGCGAGATCACCGCCAGCGGGTGGTCCGATGTATACGGCAGTTCGCCCACCACCAGTTCGTACAGCATCACCCCCAGCGAATACAGGTCGGCGCGCCGGTCGACGGCCTGGCCCAGCGCCTGCTCGGGCGCCAGGTACAGCACCGTGCCCTCAATTGAGCCTTCGACGGTCAGCCGGGAGGTCATGGAGCGCGCCATGCCGAAGTCCATCAGCTTAACCTGCCCGTGCGGCGAAACCAGAACGTTCTCGGGCTTCAAGTCGCGGTGCACCACGCCGCGCTGGTGGGCGTGTTCGAGCGCCGCGCACACCTGGGCGGCGATCTGCAGCGCCTGCGCCAGGTTCTCGGGCGGACGCTCGTTCAGCGCCTGCCCTTCGACCAGTTCCATAATAATGAACGGCTGCTCGTCGCTCTCGCCGGCGTCATAGATCGACACGATGTTGGGGTGGTTCAACTGCGCCGCAGCACGGGCTTCACGCTCCAGACGCGCCTTGCCTTCCGTGCCCAGCCCCGCCTTGCGCAGCAGCTTGATCGCTACGTCGCGGTCGAGCAGCAGGTCATGGGCGCGGTAGACCACCCCCATGCCGCC
>JBJSYW010000641.1:0-7606 GCA_046089985.1 Chloroflexota bacterium | reverse complement strand
CGACTGGCTCCTGCGCACCAGCTCGGCGCTGACCTTGCTGACCTGGGTGTCGTTCAGGTTAACCGTTTCACCGGTCACCTGGTACGCACTGTCATCACCCGGCTCAGCCGGGTCCGCATCTTCGATGTGCGGGAAACCGGCATCTGGGTCGTTTTCCCACGCGCGGGGGTCATCGGACGGCTGGTTGCTCATTGTACGCCTCCATCGGCTGATAAAGAACGGCACAAAACAGCCCCCCAACGGCCGGGGGGCATCGCAGGCTGAATTGTAGCCGGAGTGCCCCCGACTGTCAATAGCCGAATTCGCACTATAATAGGGCCCATGGATCAACCAAAGGCATTAAAAGCAAGGCGCGACCTGCCGGGCGGCTACCGGCTGCGGCGCGATATCGATCTATCCAGCGACCTGCAGCTGCTGCTGGCGCTCAACCTGGCCGGGCTGGCGCTGCTGCTGGCTGCCCTGGTTGGCTTCGGGCAGCTGGCGCAGGCCGCCCACCCCGGGTTCCGCGCGGCCGGCCTGCTGGGCGGGCAGCTGGCCCCCGGCCTGACCGGCGCGCTGGCGCAGGTTGGGCTGTACCTGCTGGCCTTCGGGCTAACCCTGGCGCTGCACGAGTTGGTGCACGGTCTGTTCTTCTGGCTGTTCACCGGCGAGCGGCCGGTGTTCGGGCTAAAGCTGAGCTATGCCTATGCAGCCGCGCCGGACTGGTACCTGCCGCGCAGCCGCTACCTGATCGTGGGGCTGGCCCCGCTGGTGGCGCTGACCGCCCTGGGCCTGGCGCTGCTGCCCGGGCTGCCGGACGAGCTGCTGGGCGCCTGGCTGCTGGCGATGATAACCAGCACCTCCGGGGCGGTGGGCGACTTGTACGTGGTAGGCTACCTGCTGACCTGCCCGCCTGCCAGCCTGGTGCGCGACCGCGGCGACGGGATGGCGATCTACATCCCGGGCAGCGCGGCGGAGGCAGCCGAATGAGGCGCGGCGGGCCCGGGCAGGCAGGCAGTGCTCCGCTGTGCAGCGCGCCGCCGTGCAGTGCGCTGCACAGCGGAGCGCAGATCGGAGTAGCATGCAGCAGTTAACCCTATTGGTCAATGGCGAGCGGATCGGGGTGTACAGCAAACCGGGGCTGCCAAACTGGAACAGCCTGTCGCCGGCCGGCAGCCTGCTGGCCGAGCACGCCGCGCCGCAGCCCGGCGAGCAGGTGCTGTGCATCGGCCTGGGGCATGCCGCCCCGGCGGCGGCGCTGGCGCGCGGCGCGCCCGAGGCGCACTTCACCCTGCTGGACCTGACCTACCCGGCGCTGCAGGCGGCGGCGGCCACCTGCCAGGCTAACCGGCTGGCGAACGTGCAGGCGCTGGCTGTGATTGAGCCGCCGCCCGGGGCGCGCTTTGACCGGGCGTTGATCGAGCTGCCCAAGGGACGCGAACTGGCCCGGCGCTGGCTGGCGCAGACCTTCCGGGCGCTGCGGCCGGGCGGGCTGCTGTTCCTGGCCGGCGATAAGGGCCTGGGGGTCGAGCCGGTCGGGCGCGATGCGGCCGAGCTGTTTGGGCCTGGCAGGGTGCTTGACTATAAGAAGGGCAACCGGGTGATCGTGTTCACCCGCCCGGCAGACGCTCCGGGCAGCGGTTGGTGGGACGCGCCCGGGATTGCGGCCGGGACCTGGCAGGAGGCGCGCCTCCAACTGCCGGAATCCGCCGGCCTGACCGGGGTGGCGCAGGCCGGGCCGCAGGAGATGCCGCTGGCCTGGCTGCCGGGGGTGTTCTCAGCCGGGCGGCTGGACGACGGCACGGCGCTGCTGCTGCCACACCTGCAGGTGGATCCCGGCGAGCAGGCGCTGGACCTGGGCTGTGGCAGCGGGGTGATCGGGGTGTTGATCGGGCGGCTGGGTGCGGCGCATGTGGATCTGGTCGACGCCAGCCTGCCGGCAGCCGCCTGCGCGGCCGAGAACCTGGCGCGCCACGGGTTGACGCAGCAGGCGGCAGCCCGGCCGGGCGACGGGCTGCGCTTCCATGACCCGGCTGCGCCAGAAAGCAGCTCCGCAGCCGGCGTAAACTCAGATGGCGTAACCGCGTCTGGCACAATCGCAGCCGGGGCTGCCGGCGGCCCGGCCGGCTGGGCGATCGAGCCAGACGCGCCGCAGATCCAGCCGCGCTACACACTGATCGCATCCAACCCGCCCTTTCACAGCGGCAAGGGGATCGATTACAGCATGGCCGAAGGCTTTATCCACGACAGCCGCCAGGCGCTGCTGCCCGGCGGCCGGCTGCTGATCGTGGCTAACCGCTTCATCCGCTACGACCGGCTGATCGGGCAGGTCTTCGGGCGGGTGACCACGCTGGCGGAGGACACCCGCTACCATGTGCTGCAGGCGGTGCGCTGATGCAATCGCGGCCGGGCCGGCGGGCCGTCTGACGCCGGCCCGGCCGCTTGCCTAGCTGCGCGCAGGCTAAGCGCCAGGCGCTACAGCGCACCGGCCAGGATGGCGGTCAGCTCCTCGGGCGACAGGCGCAGCGGGTTGCCCTGCATGCTGCTGGCGCGGGCCGACTTCTCCACGATCTCGGCAAAATCGCCAGGCTGCACACCGTAGCGGGCCAGGCGCGGGATGTGCAGGTCTTCAACCAATCCGGACAGCCAGTCGACCAGGCGGCCGGGTTGGTCGGGCGGCGCGTCGGTTAGCAGCTCGGCAAGCTCGCCGTAGCGGCGCAGCGCCGGGTGGTCGGGGGCGCGCTGCTGCAGCGCGTCCAGGTTGGCGGCGGTGACCCCCGGCAGCAGGCGAGCGCAGATCGCCCCGTGCGGCGCAGGGTACATCCCGCCCAGCACCCCGGCGAAGCCGTGCACCGCGCCCAGCCTGGCGTTGGCCAGCGCCAGACCGCCAAACAGGGCCGCCAGCGACATATCCTGGCGCGCGGCCAGGTCGGCGCCATCCTGGCAGGCCCGGCGCAGCGAGCGGGCGATGCGCGGCAGGCCCTCCTTGCACAGCGCGTCGACCAGCGGGTTGGGCACGGCGCACACATACGGCTCGATCAACTGCGTCAGGGCATCCATGCCGGTGGCGGCGGTCACTGCCGGCGGCAGCGTAACGGTCAGCTGCGGGTCGACCAGCGCCAGGCGCGGCAGCATGCGCGGGCTGCGCAGGCTCACCTTGACCCGCTCGCTGGGCACGCCGATCACCGCGTTGCGGGTGACTTCGGCCCCGGTGCCGGCGGTGGTGGGGATGGCAATATACGGCCGCGGGTCGGCTTGCAGCGGGCGGCCGCGCCCGACCACTTCCAGGTAGTCGAGCACCGGGCCGGGGTTGGCCAACAGCGCCGCCAGCGCTTTCCCCGTATCGATGGCGCTGCCCCCGCCAAAACCGATCACCAGGTCGCAGGCTTCCCGGCGCGCCAGGTCGATGCCCTGCTCGATCAGCTCCAGCGACGGCTCGCCGCCGGCCAGAAACAGCACCGTGCTGACCCCGGCAGCCTCCAACAGCGCCTCCAGCGGCCGGGCGGCATCCGGGGACTGCCCGCACACCAGCAGGGCCCGCCGGCCCAGCTCGCTGGCCAGCCGGCCGGCCTGCTGGAAGACCCCCACCCCGAAGACAATGCGCGTGGCGGTGGCGAATTCAAAAGGCGCGTCCATCCTACCAGCCGTTCTCGTTGGGGAATATGTTGGCATAGCGCACGGCGCTGCGCGGCTCGGCCATCATCGGCTCGACCCGCTCGCGCCAGCGAGCGTAGTGGGCGGTCTGCTTGTGCAGGGCCGGGGCCTGCTCGTCGCGATACACCTCCAGCAGCATGAAGCGGGTCGGGTCATCCAGCTGCTGGATCACATCAAAGCGGGCGATGCCCGGCTCACCGGCGGAGAAGCTGGCGTTATCGATCGAGGCTTGAATGAAGGCCTCAACGAACTCGGGTTTGACGTGCACGGCTACGTGAACGATATACATAGGATCCTCCAGGCGCGGCTCAGAATGCGGTTATTTGAGCGCCAGTATACAGGCAAGCGCCGCTGCAGGCAAGGCTGCCGGGATGGCTGGGCCAGAATCAATGGGCGGAAGGCAGTTAACGGTATAATAGCCGGTTGATTGCTATTTTTCAGGCACATAGGAGCCTTTTTATGACCAGCAAGAGTATTAACCGGATCGGAATCCTTACCAGCGGCGGCGATGCCCAGGGGATGAACTCGGCAGTGCGCGCCGTGGTGCGCACTGCGTTGGACCGCGGCGTGGAAGTGTTTGCAATTTACGAAGGCTACCAGGGCATGGTGGACGGCGGCAAGCTGATCCGCCAGATGACCTGGGACAGCGTGGGCGGCATCCTGCACCTGGGCGGCACAATTATCGGCACAGCGCGCTGTGACGCTTTCCGCACGCGCCCCGGGCGCCTGCAGGCGGCCCAGAACCTGGTCAATCACGGCATCGACGGGTTGGTGGTGATCGGCGGAGATGGCTCGCTGACCGGCGCCAACCTGTTCCGCCAGGAATGGCCGGGATTGATCAATGAGCTGCTGGAGACGGGCAAGATCAGCGCCGAGCAGGCCCAGGCCTACCCGTTCCTGCGCATCGTCGGCCTGGTCGGCTCGATCGACAACGATATGTTCGGCACCGACATGACCATCGGCGCCGATTCGGCCCTGCACCGCATCACTGAGGCGATCGACGCCATCTCCAGCACCGCCGCCAGCCACCAGCGCTCGTTCGTGGTCAAGGTGATGGGGCGCAACTGCGGCTACCTGGCGCTGATGGGCGGGCTGGCTACCGGCGCCGACTGGGTGCTGATCCCCGAGAACCCACCCGAAACCGACAATTGGCGCCAGGTGATGTGCGACCGGATGATCGCCGGGCGCAAAGCCGGGCGGCGTGACACGATCGTGGTGATCGCCGAGGGCGCCCAGGACCGGCAGGGCAATTACATCGGCTCCACCGAAGTGGCCGAGACGCTCTCGCAAGCGATGGGCGAAGAAGTGCGTGTGACCGTGCTGGGCCATGTGCAGCGCGGCGGCGCGCCGTCGGCCTTCGACCGCAACCTGGGCACGCTCTTTGGGCATGCCGCGGTCAACACGCTGCTAGCCGCCACCGCCGAGAGCGAGCCGCAGATCATCGGGCTGCGCGGCAACCGCATCATGTCCACCCCGATGATGGAAGCGGTGGAGAAGACCCGCGCAGTGGCCAAAGCCATCGCCGACCACGATTACGAAACGGCCATGGCGCTGCGCGGCAGCAGCTTCAAGGAATCGTTCGAGACGCTCAAGATCATGCTGCGCGCCCTGCCGCACCCGCCGCAGCCCAACCAGCGGCGCATGCGCATCGCGGTGATCCATTCCGGCGCGCCCGCGCCGGGGATGAACGCCGCCGTGCGCGCCGTAGTGCGCATCGGCATCGACAAGGGGCACATTATGTTGGGCGTGCGCAACGGCTTCCCCGGTCTGGTCGAAGGCAATGTCGAAGAGATGGAGTGGATGAGCGTCAACGGCTGGGCCTCGCGCGGCGGCTGCAACCTGGGCACCAGCCGCAAGGTGCCCAGCGGCGCCGACCTGTACAAGATCGCCCGGGCGATCGAGAAGCACAACATCGAAGGGCTGCTGATCATCGGCGGCTGGTCTGGCTATGAGACCGCCTTCAACTTCCTGCGCCAGCGCGAGAACTACCCGGCTTTTAATCTGCCGGTGGTGTGCCTGCCGGCGACGATCAACAACAACCTGCCCGGCTCGGAGCTGAGCATTGGGGCCGACACGGCGCTGAACAACATCGGCGAGGCGGTGGACAAGATCAAGGATTCGGGCGTGGCGCTCAGCCGGGTGTTCGTGGTGGAAGTGATGGGACGCAACTGCGGCTACCTGGCGCTGATGGGCGGGCTGGCTACCGGCGCCGAGCGCGTTTACCTGAACGAAGAAGGCGTGACCCTGACCGACCTGCTGAACGATGTGCGCAAGTTGAATTACAGCTTCGCCCACGGCAAACGCCTGGGGTTGATGATCCGCAACGAGCACGCCAACCCGGTTTATGATACGGCGTTCATGTGCAAGGTGTTTGAAGAAGAAGGCCACGACCTGTTCGACGTGCGCCAGTCGATCCTGGGGCACCTGCAGCAGGGCGGCAACCCATCGCCGTTCGACCGCATCCAGGCCACCCGCCTGGCTACGCGCTGCATCGACTTCCTGGTCGAACAGATCGACCGGGACACCCACCAGAGCGCCTTTATCGGGCTGCAAGGCAAAGAGATCAAGTTCCACCCGATGGAAGACCTGGACCGCATGGCGGATATGAAAGCGCAGCGCCCGCGCCAGCAGTGGTGGATGGATCTGCGCCCGATCGCCGGGCTGCTGGCGCAGCCCTACCCGGAGCGCGATATGCACACGGACGGCCGTTGAGCAGCCTGCCCGGTTCAGAACGGCGGATGCTTGTGAAACACGGTCTGCGCTCGGCCGGTTTTACGCTGCTGACCCTGCTGCTGGTGGGCCTGTCGTTCGCGGCCGGCTATCTGTACCGCGACCGGCAGGCGCAGGCCTTCTACTTTCCAATCCTGGAAGAGGTCTACCGGGCGGTGGAGCTGCGCGGGTTGAAAGACCTGCCCGACCGCACCCAGATGGAGTATGGGCTGATCCGCGGCTTCCTGCAGGCCTACGACGATCCCTATACGGTCTTTCTGGAACCGCCCCAGAACGAGCTGGAGAGCAACCGGCTGGAAGGGCGTTATGGAGGCATCGGGGCCGAGATCAAGCTTGGCCCGGACGGCTGGCTGCTGTACCCCTTCCCAGACAGCCCGGCTGCGAAAGCCGGGCTGCAGGAAGGCGACCGGCTGCTGGCGATCGAGGGGCAGGCGGTTGGCCCGCAGACCGCCAGCGACACAGTGCTGGCCGGCCTGCGCGGTCCGGTGGGCAGCCTGGCGCGCCTGAGCGTGGGCCGGGCGCCGGACTACCGCGCCCTGGAGCTGCAGATCGAACGGGCCGAGATCCCGCTGCCATCGGTCACCTACCGGCTGGACAGCCAGGACGCCCGTATGGGGGTGGTGCAGGTGAATTGGATCGCCGCCACCACCGCCAACGAGATCCAGGCCGCTTTCGAAGCGCTGCAGCAGCGCGGCGCCACGCTGTTTGCGCTTGACCTGCGCAATAACCCCGGCGGTCTGCTGGATGCGGGGGTGAACATCGCCCGCCTGTTCCTGAAGGACGGGATTGTGATGCACCAGCAGTACCGCGGCCGGCCGGTGGACATATTCAAAGTAGAGCAGCCCGGCCCGCTGGCAGATGCGCCGCTGGTGGTGCTGATCAACCAGGGCAGCGCCAGCGCGGCCGAGATCGCCGCCGGAGCGCTGCAAGCGCAGCGCCGCGCCCGGTTGATCGGTGAGCCCAGCTATGGCAAAGACACCATTCAGTTGGTGATCGGGCTGCAGGATGGATCCAGCCTGCACGTCACCTCTGCCCATTGGTGGATCCCGGGGCTGGAAGGGCAGGCCGGGAATGGGCTGCAGCCGGACTACCTGGCGCTGCCGGTCGACCCGGCTAACCCATCCGCCGGCGACCCCTACCTGCGGCTGGCGCTGGACGTGCTGCTGGGGAGGCTTTAAAGGCATGTTTTGGAAGCGCAGCCGGCGCAGCCGCCGTGGACCGCAGCCGCCGGGTGAAACCCAGC
>JBJSYW010000640.1:0-3666 GCA_046089985.1 Chloroflexota bacterium | reverse complement strand
GCTGTTCCTGCTGCTGCTGCCTGTGACCGCCTACCTGGCGGCCGATTCGATCATGCCCGCCATTGACGGTTACCGCTCGCCGCTGAGAGACCAACCGCCGCAGCCCGGCCCGGCGCCGCTGCCGCGCCTGACGCGCCGGGTGGTGTTCGTGCTGATCGACGGTCTGCGCGCCGACGCCGCCTTTGACCCGCAAGTGATGCCTTTTCTAGCCGAGCTGCGCCGTTCCGGCGCTTCGGCCGAAATGCGCAGCCGGGCGCCGTCGTTCTCGGCCCCGGCTTACGCAGTGCTATTCACCGGCGCCTGGCAGGACCTGAGCGACGGCCCGCCCAGCAACCAGTACCTGGATGATTACCGGGCCTGGACGCAGGATCACCTCTTCGCCGCGGCCAAGCGCGCCGGGATGCAGACCGGCGTAGCCGGGTATTACTGGTTTGAGAAGTTTATCCCCGCCTCGCTGCGGGATGTATTCTATTTCACCCCCGGCGAAGACCAGGCCGCCGACGCGGAGGTGATGCGCGCTTCGGCGCGCTGGGTGGCCGATCCGACGTTTAAGTTTGTGCTGGTGCACCTGGACCAGGTGGATTATGCCGGGCACAATGAAGGCGGCGGCGCCGGCCCGGCGTATGCCTCGGCGGCCGGGCGGGTGGATGAACTGCTGCGCCAGGTGGCCGGGCATCTATACCTGGCCGAGGACACGCTGCTGGTGACCAGCGACCACGGACATCTGGATCGCGGCGGGCACGGCGGGCCGGAAGCCGTGGTGACCACCCAGCCGTTTGTGCTGGCTGGGGCCGGGGTGCGCCCCGGTCAGTACCCGGAGATACAGATGGTGGATGTGGCGCCAACAGTGGCCGCGCTGCTGGGGCTGCCGCTGCCGGCCTCGGCACAGGGTCGGGCGCAGCGCGGTATGCTGGCGCTCAGCCCAGACCAGGAGCAGGCGCTGCTTCAGGCTGAACTTCAGCAGCAGCAGCAGCTGGCCGAGGCGCTGCGCCAGGCCGGCGCCGCCTTCGATCTGCCTGTGGACCCGGCCGACCCGGTTGGCTCGCTGCAGGCGCAGATGGTCGATGCGCTTGACCCGGGCATCGGCTGGCGCATCGCCGGGACGGTGGGCCTGCTGGCGTTGGTCGGCGCGGCCTGGTACCGGCGGCGCAGCCCGCTGCTGTTTTGGGGCTTTGCCGCGGCGCTGTTCTACCTGTTCCTGTTCCACCAGATGTATGCAGTGGCGCTGGGGCGCACCTATTCGTTCAGCTCGGTCAAATCGTCCGGCGATCTAATCCTGGCCACCGTGCTGCCGGCGGTATTGGCCTACCTGCTGGCGCTGATCGGGCTGCGCTATGCCTTCCAGTACAAGGATTGGGTGGTCCCGCCGGCGGCGGCGGCCCTGGAGCTGGCGCTCTCTGTGCTGACGCTGCTGCTGCTGCCGGTGCTGGTGCACGCCGCCTGGAACGGCTTCACCCCCGAGCGCTTTCTGCCCGAGTATTGGACGCTGTTCTTTGCGCTGAGTGCGCTGCTGCAGATGATCGCGGTTGGCGGGCTGGGGGCGCTGGCGACCGCCGGGCTGGCGCTCTACCCGCAGCGCCCGGCAAAATCCGTAACCAGCCTGGCCAGCAGTTCGGGGCGCTGAAGCGGGACATCGTGGATGGTGTCGTCCAGCACCTGCACCTGGGCATCCGGACGGGCGCGCTGCAGCAGCTGGATGCCGAGCTGTTGGCGGGCAAAGTGGCCCGCCTCGAGGCTGCCGGGCGGCGAAGCGCGCCGGCAGGCCAGGGCCAGCAGCGGGCTGCGCAGGCGGGCGTAAAGCGCATGGGTGGGCGTGTCCCACATCGAACGCAGGATCGCCAGGTGACGCTCCAGCGTCAGGCGTGGGGTGATGCGTTCCTCATCATCGACCTCAAAGCCGGCCAGGTAGGCCTGAATGGCGGTCTCCGAGGGGTCCCAATCTGCGTTCCATTTATACAGCTTGCGGCGGAAGGTCTCCAGGTGCATGCCCGCCAGGCTGGGCGGCGTCAGCCGCCGGCGGACCTCCTCCCAGGTGGTCTGCCCGTCGTTCATCTGGGATAGACCGCCGTCGACCAGCACGACCCCGGCCGGGGCGCGCGGCCCGATAGCGAAGCGCGCGGCGTAGTGCAGCACTGCCAGCGCCCCCCAGGAGTGTCCCACCAGCAGCGGGCGCTGCAGCCGGCAGCTGTCGCTGAAGGCCGCCAGGTCGTCGGTGACTGCCGGCAGGTCATAGCCCTGGTCGGGTTTATCGGTCAGACCGTGGCCGCGGGCGTCGATGGCGAAGACCGGGTGGCCGGCCTGGGCCAGGAAGGGGGCGACCAGGTCCCAGATATGCGCGTTCGAAGCCAGGCCATGGTGCAGCACAATCGGGGCGCGCTCGCCGGCGTGGTTCCAGGACAGGTAGTGGATGCGCAGCTGGTTGGCAAAGACATAGGAAGAGTTCGGCATTGTGGTAAGTGTGCGGGTGAAGGGTTACAGGTGGATGATCTCGACATCGCCCCAGGACTGCAGCAGGCGCTCGGCCAGCAGGCGGCGGTGGCACTGCTCCGGCTCCGCTTCGCTGCACAGCAGGCAGCTTGGCAGGCGCTCGAAGCTCGCCCGGTCCAGCCCGTCCAGCGCCCGGCGCTGGTCGAGCTGGTGCTGGTATTCCTCCAGGTAGGCCTGCCAATCGCCGCCGCCTTTGCGCCGCTGGTCCAGCATCTCGTTGGTGGGGGCCAGGTCCAGGCGGTGGAGGTACTGGCAGCCATCCACCAGGCGGTCGAGCAGGTAAGGCAGGTCGTCCTTGCGGGCGAAGCCGGACAGTCGGCCGTTGGGCCGCAGGCGCACGTCGATCACGCGGCGCACGCCGTGTTGGCGCAGCAGTTCGAAGAACTGGCCGGCGGTCTTCTGGGTGAAGCCGATGGTGTACAGTTTCACAGGCGCAACACTCCTTTCGCCGGGGCAGTCTGCCCGGGCAGCGCCGGTCGGGGTTACGTACAGTGATCGAGTATACCCGAATTTGAGCGCTGCGGTGCGGCCTGCAGGCGACCCGGAGTCAGCGGGCCAGGTAGCCGCCGTCGACCGGGTAATACGCGCCGGTAACGAAGGAAGCCTTGTCGGAGCTGAGCCAGATGACCAGTTCGGCCACTTCCTCCACCCGTCCCAGCCGGCCCACCGGGTGCAGCGCGGCCAGCGCCGCCCCGCTCTGGGCGTCCTCGATGGCGCTGCCGATCATCGGGGTGACGATAAACGCCGGCCCAATCGCGTTGACCCGCAGCCCGGCAGTGGCGTACTCGATCGCCGCGGTGCGGGTCAGCCCGATCACCCCGTGCTTGGCGGCCACGTAGGCCGGGCTGCCAGACCAGCCTGCCTGGCCCAGAATCGACGAATTGTTGACGATCGCCCCGCCGCCGGTGCTCAGCATGGCGGGGATCTGGTATTTCATCCCGTAGAACACCCCGGAAAGGTTGATGGCGATCACCCGGTCCCAGCCTTCAATGCTGTACTGGTGGGTGGGATTGCTCTCGCCGCTGATCCCGGCGTTGTTGAAGGCGATATCCAAGCGCCCGAAGCGCTCCACGGCCGCCTCGATCATACGCTGGTTGTCCTGCGGATTGGCCACGTCGCCGCGCACGAAAGCTGCCGCGCCGTTCGACTGCTCGATCAGGCGCACCGTTTTCAATCCGC
>JBJSYW010000639.1:0-3052 GCA_046089985.1 Chloroflexota bacterium | reverse complement strand
TACAACTACCGCATTGACGAGATCCGCGCCGCGCTGGGGCTGGTGCAGCTAGACAAGCTGGCCGGCAATAACGCTCGCCGCCAGGCGCTCACCCAGCGCTACTGGCAGGCGCTGGAGAGCGCCCCGCTCGAACTGCCTTTCTGCAATCTGGAGCGGACGCCGGAGATGCAGCCGGCCTATCACATCTTCCCGGCGCTGCTGCCAGATGGGGTGGATCGCAAGGCGTTTATCGACCAGCTGCGCGCTGCCGGGGTGCAGACCAGCATCCACTACCCGCCGATCCACCAGTTCAGCTATTACCGGCAGCGCTGCCCAGGGGTGAGCCTGCCGCGTACCGAGGCGGTCGCACGGCGCGAGATCACCCTGCCGCTGTACCCGGGAATGGACGCGGCCGCCTTCGAGCTGGTAGTCGAGACGGTCAAAGCAGCCCTGAGGCAGCCGCCGGCCTGAGGCACGGCGCGGGCCGGCAGACACGGTGCGCTTGTTTACTTCACAGCCGCTGCGGTTGGTGTTCCTGGGGTTGGTGCTGGGCGGGCTGATCGGCGGGTTGGCCGGATTGGCCGATCCACTGCACTACCAGGCTGCGACCACCCTGGTAGTGCGCGCCGGCAGCCCGGGTGAACCAACCGGGGAGTGCGCGGGTGACCTGCAGCCGGACCGGGAGCTGCAGCGCCTGGTGCGCGATGGTACGCTGCCAGGGCGGCTGGAACAGGTGCTGGGCTACCCGGTGGCTGCGAACCAGCTGCAGGTGGGCCGCCTGTCTGCAGCTGGCCTGCTGCAGGTTTCCGTCCGCAGCGCCGATCCGCAGCAGGCGGCGCAGATCGCCAATGCCCTACCTGCCGCCTGGCAGCAGTACGCCGGCGAGCAGCTGGCCGGGCGCTACGCCGGCCGCGAACAGCAGCTGCGGACCGAGATCGAGACGCTGCAGGCACAGATCAGCGCCTTCCAGCGCGCTCCCACCGGGCCGGATGCGCCGCAGCGCCTGGCCCAGGCCCAACAGCAGTACGCCGGGCTGGCCAGGCAGTATTCCGCGCTGCAGGCCGAGCAGCGCCGCTGCACCCCGTCGATCGTGCAGACCAGCGCCGCCGCACCTCCCGCCCGGCCGGATTTCTCCGGCGCAGTGCTTGGGCTGCTGCTGGGTGCGGCTGGCGGGGCGGGGGTGGGCGGCCTGCTGGGCCGCGCCATCGCCGCCGGCCGACCGGCCATCCAGACCCCTGCCGACGTGCAGCAGCAGTTGGGCCTGCCCGTGTTGGGGCAGATCCCGCGCCTGCGCCAGGCCAGGCCGGGCATCTGCGTGCTGGAAGAGGCGCAGTCACCCGCAGCCGCCGCGTTCCATGCCCTGGCCGGTGCACTGGAACAGGCCGCCCCCTGCCAGCCGTTGGCCAGCCTGCTGGTGACCGGTGTCAATCAGTCGGCGGGCAAATCCACCGTGGCGGTCAACCTGGCGGCAGTGATGGCGCAGTGCGGCCGGCAGGTGGTGCTGGTGGATGCCGACTTGCATCGCCCGGCGCTGCACCGCTACCTGGCGATCCCCAACCGCGCCGGGCTGAGCGAACTGCTGCGCGGGCAGGGCCGGGTGGATGAGGTGCTCATTGAGTGCGCCGGCCTGCCGCTGCAGGTGATCACCTGCGGTGGGCTGCCCACCGGCGCCGCCGGGCTGCTGGCATCTGCGCCGATGGAGCGCCTGCTGGTGCAGCTGCAGCGCCAGGCTGACCTGGTGATCATCGACTGCGCCCCATCCGTGGTCAGCGACCCGTTTGTGCTGGCCGGTCAGGTGGACGGCGTGCTGGTGGTGCTGGAGCCGGGCAAAACCGGGCGCGCCGCCGCTCAGGCGCTGATCGCCCGGCTGCGCGACGCAGGGGCGTGCATCGTAGGCGTAGCGCTCAACCCGGTCTCCACCGTGCGGGCGGGCGGCGCGCAGTCTGCCGCAGGTAACCCCGCCAGCTAGCCCGGTGGGTCGTCCACCGGGGGCTGGTCAGCCGCAGGCCCCGGCAGCGCCGGTTCGCCACCCTGCGCCAGCGAACGGCGGAACAGCGGCAGAACCGGCGAGAGAATCAGCGCCGAGCTGACCAGCGCCAGGCGCACCGACGCCCGGCTGCCGATCAGTCCCACCGCCGGCCCGCCGGCGATCTGCCCGATGGCGTCCACCTGGCTGCTCATCGACAGCACCGTGGCGCGCACGCTGGAATCCAGCCGCCGGTTCACCCAGGCATAGTAGACCGGCCCAATTACGCTGCGCGCAACGACTGCCAGCCAGTAGCCTGCCAGCGCCAACGCCAGGCTGCCCGCAAGGGCAAAACCCAGCAGCCCGGCGATTAGCAGCGCCGACGCCGCCAGCAGCGCCCGGGCAATCCCGGCGTGATCGTCGCTGGGGATTGTGCGCCGGGCCAGTTCGGCCGCGCCGATCGAGAGCAGCATGCCCACCGCCCGCAGCAGCCCCATCCAGGTCACTGGCTCAAACCAGGCCGCCAGCTGCCCGCCGAACTGATCCAGCAAGTGGCGCGTCCACAGCCGGTCAAAGCCCTCGCTGTACAGGCCAAAGAACAGCCCGATCCACAGGATGGTGAGCAGCGCCGGGCGGCGGCGCACGGTCTTCAGGCCGTCCTGGAAGGTGTGCCACATCTGGCCCCACGAGCTGCGCTGCTCGCGCGGCGCGGGAGCAAAGCCATGATCGGGCATAAACAGGATCAAAAACACCCCCACCAGGCACACCAGCGCGCCGCCGACCTGGATCGGCAGGCTGACGCGCACCTGGCCCACCAACATCCCGAAACCGATCCCGGCTAATCCGCCGAGCTTGCCCAGCTGGCTGCTGCGCAGGAAGGCCTGCCCAGCAGCCGCTTCGCCGATTTCATCGCTTATCCAGGCCTGGGTAGCGCCGCTGGTGAAGGTATAGCCCACGCCCCACAGCGCCTGGGCCAGCAGGATCATCCAGAAATTAGGGAAACTGCCTTCAACCAGAAAACCGGTTCCGATCAGGAACATCCCGATGATGATCGACAGGCGGCGGCTGTAGACATCCGCCACCACCCCGGTGGGCACTTCGAACAGG
>JBJSYW010000638.1:0-6300 GCA_046089985.1 Chloroflexota bacterium | reverse complement strand
GGGGGTGGGAGTGGGGGTGGGCGCCGGCGGAACCGGCGGGGCCGGCAGGGTTGGGAACAGCGTGCCGTCGGGCAGGGCCGGTATGCCCGTGCTGCTCGACGCGCCGCCCTGGGTCGGCAGCGGCAGCAGATAATTGCCGTTGTTGGGCAGGAAGATCGTCTGCACCCCGGGGGCGAGGCGGTTGACGAACAGGTACTGGGTCAACCCCGGGTTGTCTTTCAGCACCGTCGAGAGCATCTCCAGCGCCTTGGACTCCGCCTCGGCCTGCACCAGGCGCGCCTGGGCGTCGCCCTTGGCCTGGATCACCACCGCGTCGGCCAGGCCCTGGGCCTGCTGGCGGGCCTGCTCGGCTTCCTGGCGGCGCTGTTCGACCACAAAGCGCGCCTGCTGCGCCTGCTGTTCGGCGATCTGCTTCTGTTCCACCGAGGCGGCATACTCTTCGGAGAAGGTAATGTTGCGCAGCACAAAGTCTGACAGCAGCAGGCCGTTTTCGTCCAGCTTCTGGCGCATGGTTTCGGTGATCTTGTCGGCGATCTCGTCGCGCTTGGCGGTGATCACGTCCTCCACCCCGTACTGCGAGATGACGCCGCGCACGATGCCGCGCGCCAGCGGGCGCACCAGGTTATCGGTATAGCGGTCCTGCCAGGTGATGTGGGTCTGGATCACCTTGGCCGGGTCGATGGCGTAGATCACCGAGGCGTCGATATAGATCTCCTGGCCGTCGGCCGTACGCGCAGTGACCGAGTCATCGCCCTGCACCGCGCCCTCGTTGGACGCGATGGTCATGGTATAGGTCTGCTTCGAGATGCTGTAGGTGCGGACGGTTTCAAAGAACGGGATGACCCAGTTCAGACCGGGCTGCAGCGCTTCTTCGCGATAGCCCTTTTCGGCCACCGCCGAGATCACCACGCCGCGCTCTTCGGGCGGGATGAAGACCAGCCCGGCGCTCAGCGAACTGAGGATGGCGGCCCCCGCCCCGGCCGCAGCCATCACCGTCAAGATGCCCTTGGTGGGGCGGGCGCGCGAAGCGCGCACCACCGCCAGGGCGATCAGGCCAATAAACAGGAGCCACATGGCCCCCGAAAGCATATCCAACACAATCGTGACGTTCATTGCTCACTCCTTCGCTGCTGCACATCACTGCCCACGCCGCACGGCAGCCGCCGCCGGGCTAAAGCCCGACTGCAGTTCCAATGGATAGCGACCAGATAGAGATCCGGTGAAATCACTGCACGCGTGAGGTATACGCAGATTCTACCCGAATAGTTGCGCGGCGGTGTTAGAATGCAGTATGCATTTCCACGCAGGGCTGGTAAGCGAGATCCACTGGCACCCGGAGTTGGGCCGCTCGGCCTGGATCCAGTGCGCGCCGCCGGCGATCCCCACCGCCGGGCGCTACCTGCTGGCCTGGTCGCCGCAAGACCCGGACGCACCGCTGGCCGCAGCGCTTTTCCCGGCCCGCCCGGGCTTTCGTGAGCCGGGCGAGCCCACCGGCTTCCTGGCAGCTGCACCGGCGCCGGCCGGGTGGGAGCCGGGGGCAGCGCTGCAGCTGCGCGGCCCGCTGGGGCGCGGCTTCGAGCCGCCGCCCGGGCTGCGCCGCCTGGCCCTGGCAGCTTTCGGGCCCTCCGCCGAGCGGCTGCTGCCGCTGATCGACCCGCTGCTGCAGCAGGGCGGCGAGGTGGCCCTGTTCAGCGACGGCCCGCTGCCCAGCCTGCCGGAGGCGGTGGAGGCTAACCCGCTGGCGGCGCTGCCCGACGCGCTGGCCTGGGCCGACTTCCTGGCGCTGGACCTGCCGCTGGGCCTGGCGCCCACGCTGCACGATCGCCTGGGGCTGCCGCAGGGCGCCCGCGTCCTGCCCTGCGCCGCCCAGGCGCTGATCTATGCCCCCATGCCGTGCGGCGGCGCGGCCGACTGCGGCGCCTGCGCCATCGACACCCGCCGCGGCTGGAAGCTGGCCTGCCAGGACGGCCCGGTCTTTCCGGTGGAAGAGCTGTTCAACTTCTAAGCGCCATGAAGTTCGACTTACAGATCGACCCGCCCTATCTGAACGCCCCCGGCATGCTGGGCTTTTCCCCCGACAGCCGCGGCCCGGTCGACCTGGACCGGCTGGGCGCGTTCGTCACCAACCCGCTCAGCCTGGAGCCGCGCAGCGCCGCCCACGCCGCCCGCTACCTGGATTACCCGGGCGGCTTCCTGCTGCACACCGGGCACCCCAACCCCGGTCTGCGCACCGCCCTGCGCCGCTATGCCCCCCACTGGGAGCGCTCCAGCGTGCCGGTCATCGTGCATCTGCTGGTCGAGCGGCGTGAGGACGCCAACCGCATGGCCCAGCGCCTGGAAGGGCTGCCCGGCGTGGCCGCGCTGGAGTTGGGCCTGCCGCCCGATCTGCCCGCCTCCGGCTGGGCCGCCATCGCCCGCGAGCTGGAGGTCGAGCTGCCGGTGATCCTGCGCCTGCCGCTGGAGCGCGCCGCCGAGATCGGCGCGGCGCTGCTGCACAGCGGCGCTGCAGATCGGCTGGCGGCGCTCAGCCTGGGCGCGCCGCGCGGTCTGCTGCCCGTCTCACCGCCCGGGCAGGGCCGCCCGGTGCTGCAAAGCGGGCGGCTGTATGGGCCGGGGATCTTCCCGCTGGCGCTGGCCGCGCTGCCGCTGCTGCACCAGGGCGGTCTGCCGCTGATCGCCGGCGGCGGGGTGTATCGCCCGGAGCAAGCCGCGGCGCTGTTCGCCGCCGGGGCCGCCGCCGTGCAGCTCGACAGCCTGCTGTGGCGCGGCGAGCGGGTTGACCTGGAAAACTGGCCGCGCTGATCAGCGCTCGATCCAGATCGTCACCGGGCCGTCGTTGACAATCTCCACCTGCATGTGCGCCCCGAACTCGCCGGTCTGCACCGGCACGCCCAGTTCGCCCAGCAGCGCCGCAAAACGTCCGACCAGCGGGCGGGCCAGATCGGGCAGCGCCGCATCGGTGAACGACGGGCGGCGGCCTTTGCGCGTGTCGGCATATAGGGTGAACTGCGATACCACAATCGCCGCGCCGCCCATATCCAGCAGCGAGCGGTTCAATTTGCCGGCCTCATCCTCGAAGATGCGCAGGTTGGCGATCTTCTCCACCAGGTAGCGGGCCTGCTCTTCCCCATCCTGCGGGCCAATACCCAACAGGATCATCACCCCCGCACCGATCTGCGCCACCCGCCGCCCGTCGACGGTCACACTGCCCTGCGTTACGCGCTGTAAGACAACTCTCATCTGTAGCCACCGCCTCCCGTTTTCTGCAGCCAATTTCGGCGCCAAAGCCGGCATCCATTCTACACCTCATCCAACCGCTGTCCCGCGCGGATCGGCCACTCATCTGCCGGGCTGCCACCTCCAGATTAGTCATAAGTCGTATTGCCTTTCAAGGCGTTCGGTATACAATGGAAACAACAAGCCCCCATCCAACCATTCACCAAGGAGGCCGGTCGTCTGAGTATTACTACTTACTCCAAAATAAGTGTATGTACGCTGTGACCTGTTGAACAATCGGCTACAATATCTCTAGCAAGGCTGTTCAATCTATCGTATACCGGTTCGCATCCAAACCTATTAAGGAGATCTCGCAAATGGCACAAAAAACGCCCTCCGCCCCCGCCTCTCCGCAGCCCACGCAGCAGATCAAGGTCCACAGCGGCCTCAACGCCGGCGCCAGCCTGCAGGCCTGCCTGGTCAACCTGGACTATTGGAAGAAAGCCTTCGATAAGAACTGCATGTTCCGCTAACCCGGGCAAAAAGGACCCCAAACCATGAAACTCCAGACCAACCTGCACGCCGGAATGACCTTTGAAGAGTGCGACAGCCAGCGCAACTGGTATCGCAACATGGTGAAGTTGAACCGCTGCGGCGCCGGCCCAATCCCCGGCCCGGTGCCGAACCCGAACCCCGGCCCGATGCCCGGCCCGGTGCCCAACCCCACCCCGGTGGATGGGCCGCTGGTGGGCGCTTGCTCGGAGAACTGGTACATGGGCCAGTGCACCAAGACCTGCCCGTACCCGCCCTTTACGATGCCCTGCTGATCGCTTGAACGCAGCCGGGGGCTTCCGGTGTCATCCGGGCGCCCCCGGTTTTCGTTTTAAAGCGCCCGCCGCCTGCCCGGGGCGGGCAGTGATACAATACCAGGCAGTTTATCGGAACTTACCCTGAAAAGAAGGCTCCCCAGTTGATGCCCCCCGACCCGCCCGGCCCGGCGCACACCGCGCCCCCCGACAGCCCCACCTGCCTGGTCTGCCAGTACCAACCGGGCGCCGCCTGCCATATTCCCTACCTGCGCGGCCGCCTGGCGGCGGTCGATCTGCAAGCCGGCCCGGGCGCTCCGGGCGGGCGGCTGCAGCTGCAGCTGGACGACGGCAGCCCGTGCACGCTGCTGCTGCAAGATTCTCGCTGGCTGGCGCTGCTCCCGCTGGCCCACCGGGCGCTGGCCCAGGCCGCCGCCGAACCGGGCGAAGGCGAGCACATCGAAGTGGCTGCCTACCACCTTTCGCCCGCCGGCCCCGGCCGGCTGGACTGCGGCCCGCACGGGATCGTGGTGCTGGAGCCGGATTGGCTGATCAACGTCACCGACCTGACCCAGCTGGAGTACTGCCCGCGCACCTACCTGGTGGACCGCTTCAAACTCCCCGACCCAAACCTGAACCTGGTGCGCGGCAATATCGTCCACCAGGCTTTTGAACAGATGCTAAAGACCCCGGACGATGACAGCGCCATCAACCAGGCCCTGGGCCAGGCGGTGCGCGAGCAGGCCCGCGACCTGGCTGCCCTGGGCCTGACCAAGCGCATGGTCTGGAACGAGATCAGCCGGCACTATCACCGCCTGAAAGACTGGGCCAGGAGCGGCAGCCGCCCGGGCCGCCCGCGCACCGAGAGCTTCCTGCTGGCCCCGCAGGTGGGGCTGAAAGGCAAGCTCGACGCGCTGTGGACGCAGGCCGGGCGAGCGCCGCTGGTGGTCGAGTTGAAGACCGGCCGCTCGATGGGCGCGTACCCCAAGCCCGGGCATGCCTTCCAGGCCGGGGCGTACAGCCTGATGACTATCGCTCGCGGCTGGGCGCAGCCCAGCGAGCAGCGCGTGCTGGTGCTGTATTCCGGCAACCAGGAACTGGCGGCATCGCCGAATATCGAACGGCGCGTCCCGCTCAATATCGCCGGCGTGCAAGACGCCGTGCATCACCGCAACCAGCTGGTGCTGGCCGATTACCTGTCGGACGCGGCCTACGAAACCCATAACCTGAACAAATGCTTCAACTGCTCGATCCGCAGCGACTGCGCCCTGGTCGGCTACCTGTTCGAGCACCGCGACCCGCGCCCGCCGCAGGTGCTGGGGCTGTTCGCGCCGGCGGTCGAGCACAGCCCGCTGGAGAAAGCCTGGTTCAGCCGCTATGCCCGGCTGCTCTTCCGTGAATTCCGGGCGATCAAGCAGCAGCACGCCGCCTTGTGGCGCCGGCCGGCCGAACAGCGCCTGCTGGAGGGCATGGCCTTTGCCCCCAGTCACGCCCGCTGCCTGACGCCCGACCCCGGCCCCTACCTGTATGCCCTGGAGGGCGACAACCAGTCCGAGCTGCGTGAGGAGGATTTCGTGCTGGTCAGCGATGCGCTCGGCCCGACCCGCGGGGTGATTGCCCAGGGCACCGTCAAGCACGCAGCGGAGGACGGGCTGCAGGTGCAGTTCAGCGAGCCGCTCGAATTTGAGCCGCGCCTGGTCGACCCGTTTGTGACCGAGACGCTGGTCGAGCGGCTGTTCGCCGGGCTGTACCGCTGGCTGGAGCTGCCGCCCGCCTACCGCGACCTGGTGCTCACCGGCCGGCTGCCCGAGTTCAACTCGCCGCCGGAAGCGCCGCTGCACCCGCCGCAGGTGGGGCTGCGCCGTCTGAATGACCGCCAGCAGCTGGCTGTGCGCCAGGCGATCAATATGCACGACTGCCTGCTGGTGCTCGGCCCACCCGGGGCCGGCAAGACCACCCTGATCGCCGCCATCGCCCGCGAACTGCTGGCGCGCGGCCAGCGCCTGCTGCTGGCGGCGGGCACCAACACCGCCCTGGACAATATGATTAAGCCGCTGCTCGACGCCGGCTTTGGCGACCAGCTGCTGCGCCTGGGTGCCGAAGGGCGCGCCGACAGCGCGGTTAAAGGCTGCCTGCCGGAAGCGCTGGCCGACGACCCCGACCTGGACACATATGTCAGCCGCATTGGGCAGGTGCTGGGAACCCGCCGCATCGTCGGCGCTACCGCCGCCACCTGGCTGTCGAGCGCCTGGCGGGTCTTCGGCCAGTTTGACGCCGC
>JBJSYW010000637.1:0-4112 GCA_046089985.1 Chloroflexota bacterium | reverse complement strand
GCATCTGGATATCCATCAGGATCAGGTCGGGCCGGTGGGCCTGGGCCTGCTCGATCGCCTGCAGCCCTTCGGCGGCGGTGACCACCCGGTAGCCGCGCGACTCGAGCACGTCTTGCAGCAGGTCCCGGTTGGTGGGGGTGTCTTCCACCACCAGCAGGCATGCACCGGCTGACGCAGCTTGCGCCTGAGCGCCCGGCGCAGCGGCAGCCCCCGGCACGCCGGCAGGCATACCCGCGGATAGGCTACTGGATAAGCCAGGAGATAGGTCGGGAGATAGTCCGCTGGATAAGCCGGGGGATAGGCTGGGGGATAAGCCAGTAGAAGCGCCCGCTGCGACCGGTGCAGGCGGCCTGCCGGGCAGGTCGGCCGGCGCAGCCGGGTCGAGCGGCAGTTCGAACCAGAAGCGGCTGCCCTGTCCGGGCCGGCTTTCCACACCCACGCTGCCGCCCATCTGGCGCGCAATCCGGCCGACGAACGCCAGCCCAAACCCGGTGCCCTCAAACCGGCGGCTCAGCGCGCCGTCCAGCTGCACGAACGGCTGGAACAGGTGCGGCAGCTGCTCGCTGGGGATGCCGATGCCGGTGTCCCAGACCGTAAAGCGCACCTGCCGGCCTGGCTCGTCCAGCGTGACCTCCAGGCCAATCTGCCCACCCGGGGCGGTGAACTTGACCGCGTTGTTCAGCAGCTTGGAGAGCATCTGGTTCAGCCGGCGCGGGTCCACCTGCACGCTCGGCAGGCCGATATCCTGGGTCAAGCGCACCTGCAGACCTTTCTCACGGGCCGGTTTCTGGATCGCCTGGACCGCCGCCTGGCAGGAGGCGGCGATTACCACCGGCTCCAGATCCAGGGTGAAGCGCCCCGATTCGAGCTTGGCAAACTCCAGGATGTCGTTGATTACCCGCAGCAGGTTCTCGCTGCTCTGGTGGATGATTTGCAGGCTGTGCTGCTGTTTTTCGGTCAGGCTGCCGTACACGCCCGACAGCAGCGCGTCCGACAAGCCCAGCACCGGGGTCAGCGGGGTGCGCAGTTCGTGGCTCATCATCGCAATAAACTCATTCTTCACCTGGTTGGCGTTCTCCAGGGCCGCGTTAGCAGCGCCAAGCTGCATGTTGGCGGCAGCCAGCTGTGCGTTGGCGGCGCCAAGCTGCGCATTGGCGGCGCTCAGTTCACCCGCCTGCTGCTTCAGGCACTGTTGGGTCTCCTGCAGCGCCATCTCGGCCTGCATGCGAGCGGTGATATCGACCATCGTGACGATCACATGGTCTGCGCCTTGCAGACAAATCAACGCCGCCGAAACCAGCACGTACAGGCGGCGGCCCGACCGGGTGAGGTACTGAGCTTCCAGGTTATGGAACACACCCTGCTCACGCATCAGTTGATGCCGCTGCGGATCGCCCTCCACCAAATCATTCAGGTTCAAATCAAAGATGGTCTTGCCAATCACATCCTGGAGTGTCAACCCATACAGGTTCAGGAACGCCTGGTTGGCGCTAACAATGCGCTTGTCGCTCAGCCGGCCAAGCGTCATCGCCACCGGGCTGGCGTGGAAGCTGCGCTCGAATTTCTCCTCGCTGGCCAGCAGGGCCGCCTCCGCCCGCTTACGATTGGCGTTATCGATCATCGTCGAGCGGCTCATGACGAAGTTCCCGGCGGCGTCATAGACCGCGCTGGCGTTCAGCAAAACCGGCAGCACCGATCCATCCTGGCAGCGCATCTCCAGCTCGATATCCTGCACACGGCCGGACTGCTTTAGCTCGGCAAAGCCTTCCCAGAACATCGCCTGGCTGCCCGGGGTGATCCAATCGATCATCGGCGCGCCGAGCAGTGCCTGGCGCGTGCAGCCCAGCCAGTTCAGCTCCGTCTGGTTGACCTGCAGATAGCGCGCTTCGGCGTCCAGCGAGTGATACCCGCAGGGGGCGTTGTCATACAGGTCCTGGATCTCGGCCGAACGCTCGCGCACGCGCGCTTCCAGGCTGCGGTTCAACTCCAGCAGCTCCTGCTGGGCGGTCTTCAGCTCGTGGATGTCGGTGGAGTTGAGCAGCACCTGGGCAACCTGACCGGCGTCGTCAAAGATCGGCTGGAAAGTATGGTGGAACCAACGCCGCCCAGACGGGAGCGGGAAGCTGGCCTCGACCACCAACCGCTGCCCGGTCTCAAACACCTGGCGGATCTTCGCTAACGGTTTTTCAGCCTCGTGCGCCGGCAGCAGGTCTGGGATCGAGCTGCCAATCAGCTCTTCCGGCGTGCGCTCAAACGCTCCGGCGGCCTGCTCGTTCACAAAAAGGAACCGGCCCTGGCGGTCGACGGTGGCGACCAGCGCATCCAGGCTGCTCATCAACACGCGGTAGCGCTCTTCACTGGCGCGCCGCGCTTGATCCGCCCGCATGCGGTCGGTGGCATCGTGGATGATCGAGAACAGGAGCGTGCGGCCCTGGAAACGCACCGGAGACGAATACACCTCCACGCTGCGCAGCTGCCCGTTCGCCAGGCGGTGAGGGAAGATGAAATAGCTGTGCTGTGTGCTAACTGCCTGGGTGCGAAAGCGCTGCAGCTCTTCGGGCGGCAGCATATTGACTTGACTGATGTGCATGCGAGTCAGCTGGGCCAGCGAATACCCGTAGAAGCGCTGCGCCGCCGGGTTGGCGTCGATGATCGCTCCATTGTCCGGATCCACCAGCAGCATTACGGCATCGTGGTTCGTAAAAATGGCCTGGAACTGCTCATCGCCGCCCCGGCGGGCATTGCGCAGCTGCGTGTGCAGCGCCAGGTGCGCCCGCACTCGGGAGATCACCTCCGCTTCCCGGAACGGCTTGGTGACGTAATCGGCGCCGCCCACCGCAAAGCCACGCTCGATGCTGGCGCTGTCGCCCAGCGCACTGACGAAGATCAGCGGGATCTCACCCGTCAGCGGGTCGGCCTTGAGCCGGCGGGCCACCTCGATGCCATCGATATCGGGCAGCAGGATATCCAGCAAGATCAGGTCAGGCCGCAACAGCCGGGCCGCCTGCAGCCCGGCAGTCCCGCTGGGCGCCAAGCGCACCTTGTAGTAGCTGCTCAACATCTGGCTGAGCAGCCGCAGGTTATCGGGGGCATCATCAATGATGAGAATATTTTCGCCTGGCTGATCCACACCGGGTAAGGTCATCGCTGTATACTCGTAAGAGCAATTTTTTATGCAATAGGATAGAGAAAGTATACCAAAAGAAACGCCTTTTGCAGATCCTGGCATGCGTCTGTGGGAACAGGATCCCATTTATTCAACGCCGCCGATCGTCACTTATATTAGATATTATTACGCGATTGTCCTTGTTTTTATTTACATTCCGTGTCATAATGGAGAGCTATTACGGAACAATAAGGAAACTGTTTTGAACATTGCATCCATCTCACTCGTAAAGCGGCAGGACCGAATGGACGAGCTGCACAGTCAATTTTTGGAGCTTCAACCCATCCTCGAACGGCTCTCCCCCACCCTGGCAGGGTGGGCGGTGCTGACCGGGGCGGACCTGGCGCACCAGGCATGCAGCGCCGCCTACGAAACTCTGCTGCCTGAGGCGCTCAACGCCGCCGGCCTGCCGCTGGCGGAAGCCTGGCCGCACTTGCAAGACGACTGCCAGATACTGCAACAGCTGGACGAGGCCCGCACCCAGCGCCGGCCGCTCCTGATTGACGAGTTTGCGCCCGCCTCAGCCGGCCGTCCCGGGCTGCAGGGTCAGTTCCTGCCGCTGCAGTGGCAGAGCGCGCCGTCCCTGCTGGCGCTGTTGTGGCCGTTGGCCGCCGACAGCCGCGCGGGCAGCAAGCTGCCGGCCGAAGCGCGCATCCAGCAGCTAGAGAACGAGCTGGCGGCTTTGCGCTCTGCCAACCGCGAGCTGCAAGATTTCGTCTTCTCCGCCGCCCACGATATGCAGGAGCCGCTGCGCAAGATCGAAGCCTTTGGCAGCGCCCTGTTGAAAGACCGTCAGACGCTGAACGAAAACCAGTTCAACTACCTGGAACGCATGCGCAGCGCCGCCGCCCGCCTGCGCGCCCTGCTGGATGACCTGCTGGCCCTGGCGCGGCTGGAGCGCGATATCCAGCCCTTCCAACTGCTGGACCTGACCGAGCTGGCCCAG
>JBJSYW010000636.1:0-3269 GCA_046089985.1 Chloroflexota bacterium | reverse complement strand
AGCAGGGTGATGCTGTTGACCATCGCGTCCGAGTTGCGCATATCCGGCATCTGGCTGACGAACTCACCCGCCAGCGAGGCGTGCAGCTCGGGGTATTGGCGGTTAAGCGCCTCGACCAGCTGCGGGGCATCCCGACGGTCTTTGGTCTTCACCGCCAGCATCGAGATCTTGCGCGGCTTACCCATAAACGCCTGGGCGTCACGCAGGCTCATCACCCCGCCCATTTCTTGCCAGCTGATGTTCGACTCGAAGATCCCTACCACACTGAAGCGCTGCCCGGCCAATTCCAGCGTGTCGCCGACGTCTTTATGCAGCGTTTCGGCCATGCTCTTGCCCAGCACAACCTGGTGATTGCTGCTTAACGTTTCGCCTTCAATGATGTCCAGCGAGGCGAGCAGAAAGCTGCGCGGCGCGTAGCCCAGGATCAAGAAGAACCCACCCGTCTCGGGCAGAACGCTGGCGGTGAACATCATCCCGGCTGTATCCTGCACCTGCGGCATGGCGGCGATCTTTTCGCTCAACCGTTCGTCGATGGTGCTCAGGCTGGTATCGGCTACATCGGCCTGGCGCAGCATGATCTCGGCGTCTTCACTGAAGAACCCGGTCATCTCGGCCACGAAACCGCGGATCACGCTCTGGATGGCGATGATCGACCCGACCGTCAGCCCGATCACCAGCAGCGTGATCGCCGTGCGCGAGCGGCGCTGCCACAGGTTTTGCAGCGCCAGCCCGCCCACCGGCAGGCGGTGGCTCCGGCTGCCGCTCGACCCGCCTTCGTAGCTGAGCGCTTCGACCGGGGCCAGCTGTGCGGCGCGGTAGGCCGGGTACAACCCGCCCATCAGGCCCAGCAGCGCCACAATTAGCATGGCCTGCAGCAGCATCTCGTTGGTGATGCTGTTGGTGCTGACCCCCACCACCACCGTGGCTTGCGACAGGCGGTCGATCAGCAGGTAGCCTGCGCCGATCCCGGCTGCGCCGCCCAGCAGGCACACCAGCATCGACTCCATCAGGATCATGCGCAGCACCCGCCCGCGGCTCCAGCCGATGGCGCGCAGCACGCCGATCTCGCGCGTGCGCTCCATCACCGCCATCAGCTGGGCGTTCATCATCCCAATCCCGCCGATCACGATCGCCAACCCACCGATCACCCACACATAGCCTTCCAGCATTTTGCCCATCGACTGCTGGTCGGCATATTCGCCGGCCCCGGAGAGCGCCAGGTCTTCCCACTGCCGCTCCACGCGCTCGACAAAGCGCGCCTCCAGCGCGGGGTCTTTCAGGCGCACGTAAAACAGGCTGACCTGGCGCGGCTTGCCCAGCAGTTCCTGTGCATCGGGTAGGGCCAGCAGCGCGCCGCTGTCTTCAAAGGCATCGCCGGTCTGGTAGATGCCCACCACGCGGTAGATCGAGCCGGTCAGGCGCAGGGTATCGCCGACCTGCTTGTCGAGCACCTCGGCGGCGGCCGAGCCGAGCAGCAGCGGGGTGCCGTGAGCGCGCAGCGCCTCGTGGCTGCCCAGCTTTACCCCTTCAGTGACCTGGAAGCGCTGCAGCACGAAGCTGTCCAGCGGGTAGCCGAAGACGAAGAAGAACGGCTCCCCTTCGGCGGCCACAAAGCCCTGGATCATCCCGCTGACCTGGGCCACTTCGGGGGCAGTCGCCAGCTGTTCGCCCAGCTGGTCATCCACGCTGCTGTAAGCTGGGTCCATGGCGTTGGGCTGGCTGAGCACCAGGTCGGCTTTGGAGCCGCGCAGCATCGAACCGTAGCCGGCCTGCAGCCCCTCGGCCAGCGCGCCCATGCCGATGATCGCCGTCACGCCGATGGCGATGCCCAGTACGGTCAGTAAGGTGCGGATCTTGCGCCGCAGCAGGTTTTTGATTGAGAGTGCCATGCCTGCCTCCGCTTAGGCCGGATCGGCGCCGCCCTTTGGCGCGATCCCGTCAAAGACCATCATAAGGAAAGTTTCCATCAGCCGGTCCCACTCGTTTTTGACCAGCGGGTCGCCCAGCACCTGCAGGATAAACGAGCCGATGTACAGGCTGACGATCACCCGCGCGGCGGCCGGCAGATCGGCGCAGGCGTCGATCTGGCCCAGCCCGGCGCGCTGGCGCAGGTTGGTCTCCAGCGCTTCCAGCGTGGGCCCCAGCATCTGGCGGTTGTAGCGCCGGCGCAGCTCGGCGTTGGCCAGCACTTCGGAAATGATCGCCTGCAGCATCACCGCGTTCTCGTCGACGAAGGCGCGCCGCAGCTGCAGCATTTGGGTCAGGAACTGGCGCGCTTCCGAACTCAGCGGGCTGCTGGCCCAATCGCTGGGTAGCTCGTACTCGCCCAGGCGCTCGAGGATCGAGAACAGCAGGTCGTTCTTGTTGTCGAAGTAGTTGTACAGCGTGCCTTCCGAGACGTCGGCCGCCTCGGCGATCTCCCGGGTGGTGGTGCGGTGAAAGCCCTGCTCGGCGAACAGCGCCGCCGCCGCCTCCAGGATGCGCTCCAACCGCTCGGCGGCCAGCCGCTCGCGCCGGCCGTTAGCCGGGTTAGGTTGGCCCGAGGTATCCGCTTCGCCTGTCTTCGTCATCCAGCGCCTCCGCAGCAAAGAAAAACCTGGCCTGCAGCAGCCAGGGTCGCTGTGCGCTCGCCCAGTCAAGTGAGCGCTCACTCAAAATTGAGCATTCACTCAGTATAGGCCGTTTTGTGCGCCTGTCAATAGGGAATCCGGCGATTTGCCGGGGCAGAAATGGTATACTGGCGAGGCAGGAGGAACCATGCCGATCCAATATCGCCCCGGAACCGCCGCCGATTCGCACGCCGCTTTCCTGGTATTTCAAGTCGCCCTGCTCGACCTGGGCCGCCGCAAGGGCTTTATGGCCATCACCGGCGGCGAAAACCCCACCAACCTGGAGAACCTGTGGCAGACGCGCCGCCCGCTGTACGAGCACCTGGCGCGCAGCGCCGAGCGCTTCTGGCTGGCGGAAGAGGCCGGGCAGGTGGTCGGTTATGCCCGCTCGATCCTGCGCGACGGCGTGCTGGAGCTGAGCGAGTTCTTCGTCGTGCCCACCTGCCAGACCGCCGGGGTGGGGCGTGAACTGCTGGCGCGGGCCTTCCCTGCCGACCTACCCGCCAAACACCGTGTTGTCGTCGCCACCACCGATACCCCGGCCCTGGCGCGCTACCTGAAGAGCGGCGTCTACGCGCGCTTCCCCACCTACACCTTCTACCGCCCGGCGCTCCGCCTGCCGCCTCCGCCCGGGCTGGACGCCCTGCCGCTGTCCGGCTC
>JBJSYW010000635.1:0-9824 GCA_046089985.1 Chloroflexota bacterium | reverse complement strand
GCGCGGCGCCGCGCCGGTGGCTGGCAGCAGAAGCTGACTAACAGGACGCGCTCTACTCCACACCCGCGAAAGCGAAGCCGCCGGGATGCAACCGGCGGCGGCGGAGAGGAGCGCACAGGATTAGGATATTTGGAGGATAATCCCATGTCTACCAGGAATTCTACCACGCACATCGACCTGCGCACAGCAGCTAACCGGATAGCGGGCAAGTATAACCCGGCGAACCGGACCTTCACCAAGACGTTTCTTGACAATCACGTTCTACAGAAACCCAGAGCGCTAGCCCTCGACGTTGACATTCTTAAGCAGCTTGCCGCTTTGGGCTGTGAAACGCTGGTGTTTCGCCACCGCCTGACGGGCGAAACGCGCGTCGCAAGCCTGGCGCATTTTCTGGAGAAGTCGTTTGAATTCGACCGCGGTTTCGGCCGTCAGCGGGCGCTGCCGCTGGCCGCATTTATCCAAGAAACCCGCGGCCCGAAGCGCAGCAGCGCGCCGGCAGAACCTGCACAGGTAGAGAAACCCAAGCCGGCGCAGTTGAACCTGTGGAGTTTGAAATGAGCGCCACCAAGCTTCAGGCGGTGGGCGGATGGTGTCCGCTAGTTTATCAACTTGTGGCTGATGAGCGCTATGGGCTGACCGGCGCATCTGTATTTGGTGTTGTGTGGCAGCATTGCCAGCGGCGGCGCGGTGTGTGCTACGCCGCCCAGGATACACTTGCGGAGATGTTGAACGTCACCCGGAAGACGGTTAACCAATACCTAGGCCGGCTGGTGGAAGATGGCTACATCGAAGACTTGACGCCGAACCTACGCAACCGGCCTCACACTTACCGCGACACGGGCCGGCTGAACGTTGAAGCGCCGGGTATTCCCGAAGTCACCGCGCTTGACACTGGTGTAACCGGAGGTGTAACCGGTGGTGTAACCTACAGTTACATGAAGACATTAAGACATAAAGATGATGAAGAACTTGCCAGCGGCAAGCGAAGTGCTCGCGTGCGCGATGATGGCCTGGCGGCGTCAGCCGCCAGGCGGAGCAGCGCGGCATCTTCTGAACTATCTTCTGAACTGGTGACGTTCGTTCAACAGCAGCTTTCCGAATGGTGGAAGGATGTTCCACCGTCCCAGGATGAATGGTGGAAGCGTATTCAATCGGAATACTTGGAATGTGAACGGCTGAACAGGACGACCGCTTTCTATGACTGCTTTGAGCATTATGCGCGCCGTCATCCAAAGCCGATAGCACAGCTTCCGGCAATCCTGCATAGAGCGCTGCCGGGATGGGATAGTACGGGCTTGCTGATGGGCGGGATTGCCAGCAGCGCCGCCCAAGATGGCGCATAATGGCAGCTTTTGACACACTTTAGAGCTTTCAACCGGAGGTGTAGCCGATGGCGAAACACGACAATTCAGGACAACCGGAGCTTTCGATTGAGCAGCAGAACGCTATCGACTTGCTTATCACCGGCAAGTCAGACCGTGAAACGGCCGAGGCGGTGGGCGTGGCGCGGCAGACGGTGACAACCTGGCGCACTTCAAACGCCGCGTTTATCGTTGAACTCAACCGCCGCCGGGCTGACTTGTGGAATTCACAGGCGGAGCGCCTGCGTGTGCTGGTAGCAGAAGCCGTTGACGTTCTGGTAGACGACATGCGCCAGGCGGAAGACTTGAAGCGCCGGCAGACGGCCGCCATTCACATCCTGCGCGCGGTGGGATTGTATGGCGCTGTGCCGCCGCCGGGTGAAGTGCTTTCGCTGGAGCGCGTCAACCTCAACCTGATGATGCGCGATTTGTGAGGCTGACCCGGCAGCGCTGCGCCGCCAGGTCGGGCCGCGCATTGAACAGCGCCTGCGCCCTGGCCGCCGTCGCTGACGACACCCCCGCCTGCTGCGCTATGGTGGTGTGCGTCCAATTGTCAGGTCGTGTATCCAGTCGTGTATCAGTTGATACATGACTGGTAAATGTTCCCGCTGCGCTGCGCTATGGTGTGTCGGGTGCGATTGTCAGGTGCGTTATCAGTTGATAACGCACCTGACGACGCAAGCCGGCGGCCGTCCTGCGTGCGTGGCTGTTCTTTTGCCGCTTCACTGCGCGCTGCATTGGCCTGCTGCTGGCGCTGCTGTTGCTGCTCCAGCCATTCGGCCCGGCCTGCGACCTGCGCTCGGCTGCATCGCTGTGCTGCTGGCGCTGCTGCTCCAGCGGCTGCTCCAGCTCAGGCTCAGGCGGCTGCTCCGGCGCTGGCCTGCGCAAGCCGGAAGTGTCCATCACCGAAGTATTGCCCCACCGGTCGGTATAGGTGCGCTCAGTAGGAATATCACTGTCTAATTTAGACAGTGATATTCTGAGTGTTCCAACTGTCGATTGATGCACGGCGCACGCGCGTGCAATCTCCCGGTCACTCCACTGTTGCCATTCGGCATCGTTGAGCAGCGCCAGCACGGCCCGGCGCTTGTCCTCGTTCGTGCGCCGCATGCCTGGCAGCAGGAGTTAGCAGGGCACGCGCGCCAGGTGAAGTATCGCCAGGAAAACGCAGCGCAGCGCCGGCCCGAGGGCCGCCAGGACGGGCTACACGGCGAGCTTCTGTACTCAAAGGTCATTCTATACGGCCTTCAAAAAACAAGCGCCCTACGGCCTTCCTGGCGGCTTGAATGTTAAGCACGAATAGCGCTATTGTGCCCACCGCCCGAACGGTGTACAATAACGCCACAAACAAAGCGGGCTGAAGCGTTGGAAGCGTCTTCAGCCCTGCGCCGGGCAAGCGGCGCGGCTGAATTATAACAGTCACCCACGCCCGGCGAAAGCAGCCGGGCTTTTTGTTTCAGTAGGAAGCCGCATGTTAGGACACACGACTTCCTACTTTCCGAAACGGCAATCACCGGGACGACCCTATATATAGGGTCAAGTGTGGACGGCGACCGCCACATACAGTGGCGGAGAGGGAGGGATTTGAACCCTCGTTCCCTTTCAGGAAACACGCTTTCCAGGCGTGCGCGCTAGGCCAGACTACGCGACCTCTCCACAAGCTTTCCCGCGTGGCCCATGCCGCGGGCGCCGCAATTATACTACATTTGCTGCAGCGCAAGGGGAGAAATTCGGCCGGTTCGTTCCCCGGCGCGCAGGCGGTGCGGTATACTGGGCGGTGTGGACCCTCTGCCCTTCGCCAACAAAATCGCCCTGATCACCGGCTCGGGCCGGGGCATCGGGCGCGCCATCGCGCTGCACTTCGCCGCATTGGGCGCCGATATCGTGATCAACTTCTTCCGCAACCGCGCCCCCGCCCAGCAGACTGCCGAGCAGGTGCAGGCGCTGGGCCGGCGGGCCTGGCTGGCGCGCGCCGATATCGGCGACCTGGATGACCTGAACCGCCTGTTTGACGAAGTACAGGCCGGGCCGGGCGGGCTGGATTTCCTGGTCTGCAACGCCGCCTCGGGCTACAACCGCCCGGTAATGGAGCAGCGTCCCAAGGGCTGGGACTGGACGATGAACATCAACGCCCGCGCGGCGCTGTTCGCCGCCCAACGCGCCGCCCCGCTGATGGAAGTGCGCCAGGGCGGGGCGATCGTCAACCTGTCCAGCCCGGGGGCCGGGCGGGTACTGCCCGATTACGTGGTGGTGGGCGCCAGCAAAGCGGCCCTGGAGGCGGTGACGCGCTACCTGGCGGCCGAGCTTGGCCCCAAGAATATCGTCGTCAACGCCATCTCGCCCGGGGTCGTGCTGACCGATGCGCTGCGCAGCTTTGATTTTGCCCGCCGCGAGCAGGGGCTGGTGGAAGGCGTGGTGCAGCGCACCCCCGCCGGGCGGATGGTGACCCCGGAGGACGTTGCCGGGCTGGCGGCCTTCTTATGCACCCCGGCCGCGGCGATGATCCGCGGCCAGGTGATTGTGATCGACGGGGGGTATACGCTGTACTGAGCCTAGACGCCCACCAGGATGGCGCGCGCCGGCGCGCCGTCGCAGCCCGCCAGCTTCAGCGGCAGGCAGTACAGCGTATAGCGCCCCTGGCTGACCTCGCCCAGGTTCAGGCCCTCGACGATCACCACCCCCGCGCCCAGCAGGGTCTGGTGTGTGGGGGTGGGCGCAGTGAACGGGGCGATCGACAGGTAGTCGATGCCTACCAGGCGCACGCCGTGGCTGACGATGTAGCGCGCCCCATCGTCGGACAGGCCCACGAAGCCGGTCTGGAAGTCGCCCTCGCCGTTCTTCCAGAAGTGCGAATTGCGGGTGCGGAACAGCAGCCGGCGGGTGCGCGGCGGGATCTCGGCCCGCTCCAGCACGGCGGCGGTGATCAGGTCCACATCGTCTGACAGGTGCAGCACATACGCGCGGCCGGTGAGCAGGCTGAGCGGCAGGCTCTCGACGGTGGGGGCGCTGCCGCCCAGGAAGTGGAACGGAGCGTCGACGTGGGTGCCCACGTGGGCGCTCAGGCTCAGGTGGGTGACGTTGCTGGGGTCGCCGTCTTCCATCTTGCCGATGCGTTTCATTTCCACCCGCGGGTCGCCGGGCCAGACCGGGAGGTCGGGCGAGATCGTGACCGATATATCGTATGTGCGCATGCTGCTTACCCTCCAGTTTTCGCAAGTATAACATGAACCTCTTGACTCTCCCCCCGCTGGAGGTTGTATACTGGGCAAGAAGCTTCAAGCCGGCCAGTGCACGGGCCGCAGGAGGATAAGATGTACCGGATTGGCGATTTCGCTCGCCTGGGGCGCGTCTCGGTCAAGACGCTGCGCTACTACGACGACCTGGGTCTGCTGCGCCCGCTGCAGATTGATCGCGCCAGCGGCTACCGCTATTACTCGGCCGAGCAGCTGCCGCGCTTGAACCGCATTCTGGCGTATAAGGACCTGGGGTTCTCGCTGGAGCAGGTAGCCCGGCTGCTGGACGAAGACCTGCCGGCGGCGCAGCTGCGCGGCATGCTGCGCCTGAAACAGGCCGAACTGCAGCAGCGCCTGAATGAAGACCGGGAGCGGCTGGGGCGGGTGGAAGCGCGCCTGCAGCAGATCGAACAGGAGGATCAGATGCCAGACTATGAAGTGGTGGTTAAGCCGGTACCGGCGATGCTGGTGGCTTCGGCGGCGGGGACGGCCCCGAATTACGAAGGGATCGGGCCGATCTTCGACCGGTTGTTTGACGAAGTGTATGCGTATGTGCAGGCGCAGGGCGGCCGGGCGGGCTGCGGGATCGCGCTGTACCTGCACGAAGGCGAGCAGGAGATCCAGATCGCCGCGCTGGCGCCGCTGCAGGCGCTGCTGCCCGCCAGCGAGCGGATTGAGGTATATGAACTGCCCGGCACGCCGGCGATGGCCTGCACGGTGCATCACGGGCCGTTTGCCACCATCGGCGGCGCTTACCAGGCGCTGATGAACTGGGCGCAGGCCAACGGCTGGCGCATTGCCGGGCCAGCGCGCGAGCTGTACCTGCAGTACGAACGCGGCGGGAACCAGGCGCAGTACGTCACCGAGGTGCAGTTCCCGGTGGCGCGCGGCTGATGCCGGTCGCACGCCACCGGCAAGGCGCTTACAGGTTCAGCGTGCTAACGGTGACCCGCTCCAGGACGGCGGGGTTGATCTCGACGCCCAACCCCGGCCCATCCGGCACCGTGATGGTGCTGTCGGGGTTGAGGGTGAAGTTCTGGTGGGTGATGTCTTCAAAGTAGTAGCGCTCGGTGGCCGACAGGTCGCCGGGCAGGCTGAAGCCGGGCAGGGCCGCCAGCGCCAGGTTGGAGGCCCTGCCGACGCCGGTTTCGAGCATGCCGCCGCACCACACCGGCACGCCGCGGCCCAGGCACAGGTCGTGGATGGCGGCGGCTTCGCTCAGCCCGCCCACCCGCCCGGCCTTGATGTTGACGATGCGACAGGCGCCCATCTCCAACGCCTGGCGGGCGTGGCGGGCCGAGATGATCGTCTCGTCCAGGCAGATGGCGGTTTTGAACTGGCGCTGCAGCCTGGCGTGATCCCACAGGTCGTCCTCGTCCAGCGGCTGCTCGATCAGCAGCAGGTCCAGCTCGTCGAGCGGGAGCAGCACGCGCGCATCGGCGGCGGGGGCGACGGTCTCACCGGGGGCGGGCAGGCGGTAGGCCGAGTTGGCGTCCACCTGCAGGCGCAGGTTGGGGAAGGCCTGGCGCACAGCGCGGGTATCGGCCAGGTCGCGGCCGGGCTTGATCTTGATCTTGACCCGCCCATAGCCCTGGTCGATGAAGCGCTGGACGGTCTCGACCAGCGCTGCGGGCGAGTCCTGCAGCCCCACCGATACGCCCACCTCCACCCGGGTGCGTTCGGCGCCCAGCATCTGGCGCAGCGAGCGCCCGTCGCGCTTGCCCAGCAGATCCCACAGCGCCATTTCCAGCCCAGCCTTTGACATCAGGTGGCCGCGCACGAAGGTCAGGGCGCGCTGCAGCTCGGCCGGCGTCTCAAAATCCTTGCCCAGGATCGCCGGCGCCAGGAAGTCTTTCATGATCAGCAGCGACGTTCCGGAGGTCTCGTACGAGTAGCCGGGGTCATAGTCGGCCACGCACTCGCCATAGCCGACCAGGCCGCCGGCGTGCATCTCGATCAGCACGCAGTCGCGCGACGTAATGCGCCCGAAGGACGTCTCGAAGGGGAAGCGCAGCGGCATGCGCACCAGGCGCAGGGTAATTCGGTCAATTTTCATGCTGTCTCCGTAGAATTTAGCTTTTTTTGACGCCCGGCAGGACCGCGTCGCCGTGCGAGAACACGTAGAAGCTGCGCGGGTCGGCGCCGGGAAGGTAGATGAAATCGGTTGCCAGGTAGCCCTGGGCGAAGAGCGCCTCGAACAGCTCTCGGGTGTGCCTGCGCCAGGCCACAGCCAGAGCGTGATCGGTGCGGCGGATGGCGGAGAAGTTGGCCGGGATCTCGGCCAGCAGCAGCGGCTGCTCGGGGCTGTCTTCGCCGGGGGGGATCTCGGACAGAATGCGCTCAACCGGGCTTTGCGGGGGGCGGGGCAGGCGTCCGGCATCGAGTTGGGTGGCGTTGATGATGCGTGTGCCGGCGGACAGGTAGTGGGCCAGGTCGAGCGGTTTGCGGGCGCGCCGGCTGAGGCGGGTGACGACGCGCGGCGAGTTGATCCACCAATCCAGCTGGAAGCGGTCGGTGGGCAGGCCGGCGTTGAGCGAGTCGTGCAGGTCACCGTAAGCGTTGCGCAGGTAGGTGCTGCACACCGCGCCCAGCCGGGCGATGTTGAGGTGGGCGTTGCGGCTGAGCAGCGGGTCGTAGGTCCAGGTGACCCGGTCCAGCCCCTGGTGGCGGACCATTTGCCACTGGGCGCGCTTGAGCAGGAAACCGGCGCCGCGGTCGCGGTAGCCGGGCAGCACGCCCAGCATGTGCGAGCAGTGCTTGGGGCGCGGGCCGTCGGGGGTGTCGTACAGGCCGGGGAAGCCAAACACGAAGCCCACCAGGCGGGCGGCTTCGGGCAGGCGGTCCCGGGCGTCGCCGGCGTCGCCGGTGGAGTCACCTGCGGGCGGTTCGCCGCTGTCGTACGCGCCGACCAGCAGGCCGCCGTTGTGCACTGCGGTCAGCAGCAGGTGGCCCGGCACCACTTCAGTATCGTCTCCGGGCCACACCTGGCGCTGCAGTTCTTCAACGGCCGCCATATCGGCGGGGGAATCGATGATGCGCAGCAGGAGAGGGTTCATGATTTTTTCTCTTTCCGGCGCAGCCGGGCAGTCAGGCCGGCGGCAGGTTGGGTATCGGCGGTGGGGGGGATGGCGGCAGGTTGGGTCCAGTCGGCGGTTTTTCCAGGCGACCGGCGCCAACTGCGCCCGCCCAGGTAATCCAGGCGCTGCGAGATGCGCGACGGCATCAGGTTGAAGGCGCGCGGCATGGTATCCAGGGCGGTGGTGCGGTTGACCGCCATGTAATCCAGCCAGTAGACCGAGACCGGCAGGCGGCGGAAGAACGATTCGACAAAGACGGTCAGGGCGCGCAGGTAGGGCGGTGGGGTGCTGACCAGCAGGCGGCGCTGCCCGGTGGCCTGCATCACCAGTTCGACCACCTGGCGGAACGACAGGTACTCCGGCCCGCCGATGTCATAGGTGCGGTTCTGGCTGTCGGGGTCCTGCATGGCCCAGGTCAGGCAGGTGACCAGGTCTTCGACCCACAGCGGCTGGAGCTGCACCGAGCCGTCGCCGGGCAGCAGGAACAGCAGCGGGTTGAGGGCCAGGATGCGGGCGATGCCGGTGGTGAAACCGTCGTTGGGGCCGAAGACGATCGCCGTGCGCAGGATGGTGTGTTTCAGCCGGCTGCGGCGGATGGCCTCCTCGGCGATGCCTTTGGCCTTCAGCACCGGGTAGGCGGAGGCCCGGTCGGCGCCCAGGTGGCTGACGTAGAAGATGCGCTCCACACCGGCGTCCTCGGCGGCAGCCACCACGGCGCGCGTGCCGTTGATGTCGATGGCAGCCAGGTCTTCGCGCGGGCCTTTCCACTCGCCGCTGACCAGGTGGAACACGGTATCCACGCCGACCATAGCGGCGCGCAGGCCGCGTTCGTCGTTCAGGCTGCTGACGGCCACATCTAACGCCACGCCGCGCGGCAGGCGCGGCGAAACAGGCGATGGGCGGATCAGGGTGCGCACCGGGAAGCCCAGCTCCGCCAGGTGGCGGATCAGGGCCCCGCCGATAAAGCCGGTCCCACCGGTGACCAGGATCATAGCGCACTGCTCCACCGCGGCTCAGCCGGCGCGGCGGATCTCCTCCACGGCTTCGGGGTTGACCAGCGACGAGGTATCGCCAGGGTCCTGGCCCAGGTAGGCGGCGCGGATCATACGGCGCATGACCTTGGCATTGCGGGTCTTGGGCAGGTCGCTGACGAAGCGGATCTCGCGCGGGGCCAGCGGCTTGCCCAGGGCGTGGGCCACCCGTTGGCGCAGCTCATCCCGCAGGGCCTCGCAGCGGGTGCAGTCCTGTTTCAGCACCACGAAGGCCACCACTTCGCTGCCCTTGATCTCGTCTGGCACGCCGATCACCGCCGCCTCGACCACCTGGGGGTGCTCGACCAGCACCGACTCGACCTCGGCCGGGCCGAGGCGCTTGCCGGCCACCTTGATCGTGTCATCCGAACGGCCGAGGATATACCACAGCCCGTCGGCGTCGACCGCGGCGAAATCTCCGTGCACCCACACCCCCGGCCAGCGCGACCAGTAGGTGTCCAGGTAGCGTTGGGGGTCTTTCCAGAAGCCGCGGGTCATTCCGATCCAGGGGGCCTTGATCACCAGCTCGCCGACCTGGCCGCGCAGCGGGCGGCCGTCTTCGTCGAAGACATCCGCGGCGATGCCGGGGCAGGCGGCCGAGAAGGCGCACGGTTTGAGCGGCAGCAGGGGGCTGCCCATCACGATCCCGCCGGAGATCTCAGTGCCGCCGGAATAGTTGATGATCGGGCGCAGGCCGCCGCCCACGGATTGGAACAGCCACATCCACGGCTCGGGGTTCCACGGTTCGCCGGTGGAGGCGAAGCAGCGCAGCGAGCCAAGCTCGTGGGCGTGGGCCGGGGCTTCGCCATGCACCGCCAGGGCGCGCACCAGGGTGGGCGAGACGCCCAACACGTTGATGCGATGGCGTTCCACCAGCGCCCACAGCCGGTCGGGGCCGGGGAAATCGGGCGCGCCGTCATACAGCAGGAACGCTCCGCCCAGCAGCAGCGTCCCAAACACCAGCCAGGGCCCCATCATCCAGCCCATGTCGCTCATCCAATAGATCACCTGCCCAGGGCCGACATCCGTGCCGAAGGCCATATCCTGGGCGGCCTTGACCGGAAAGCCGCAGTGGGTGTGCACAGCGCCCTTCGGGCGGCCGGTCGTGCCGGAGGTGTAGAG
>JBJSYW010000634.1:0-8612 GCA_046089985.1 Chloroflexota bacterium | reverse complement strand
GGAGACCTGCGCGCAGTGCATCGGCCGTCGTATACGCGGTGCCGAACCAGTCGTCGATCGCCTGCGCCGCAACCTGCTGCAACGGTGAGAACTCCTGCGACGACGCGATGTAGCGACGCAACTGCTGACGCAGATTGCCGGTTGGCACGCGCAGACCCGAGACCGGCAGCGTCGAGCCGGCGCGTCGATTGCCGACGAGCAACGGCGGCATCGTCGTCCCGATGTTCATGGCGGTGATCGGCTCGATCACGGCCCTGTTTGCCGCCACGATCGCTGTGGCGCAGAACGACATCAAGCGCGTGCTGGCCTACTCGACCATCTCGCAGCTGGGGTTCATGATCGCTGCGCTGGGCATCGGCGGCTTTGTCGCCGCCGCCTTCCACCTGGTGACGCACGCCTTCTTCAAAGCGCTGCTGTTCCTTGGCTCCGGATCGGTGATCCACGGCATGGAGCACGGGGTGCTGCACGTCGGCGACCACATCGACCCGCAGGACATGACCAACATGGGCGGGCTGCGCAAGAAGATGCCGGTCACCTTCTGGACCTTCCTGATCGGCGGTTTCGCCCTGTCGGGCTTCCCGTTCATCACCGCCGGCTTCTGGTCGAAAGATGAAATCCTGGCTGACGCCTGGGCGCACGCTCCGGCGGTCTTCGTAGTGCTGGCCCTGGCGGCCCTGCTGACCGCCTTCTACACCATGCGCCAGATCACCCTGACCTTCCTGGGCAAGCCGCGCACGCACGCCGCCGAACACGCCCAGGAGACCCCCTGGACGATGACCCTGCCGCTGGCGATCCTGTCGGTGTTTGCCATCGGCTTTGGCTGGCTGGGCATCCCCGAAAATTTCCTCGGCCTGCACATGCCCTTCCCGAACTGGTTCCACGAGTTCGTCGGCGGCACGCTGGTCGAACATCCCGAAGCGCTGCCTTTCAGCCCGGTCCCGCTGCTCACCTCGCTGGTGGTAGCGCTGGGCGGGCTGTGGTTGGGCTGGCAGCTGTATAAGGGCTTCAGCGGCGTCGACCCGGTGCAGAAGGCGCTGCCCGCCGGCATCTACAACGGCATGCGCAACCGCTGGTACTTCGACGAACTATACCAGGCCGTGTTTATCAAACCGGCCAACTGGCTTTCGGAAGTCTTCGCCTCGCAGATCATGGACCGCCAGATCATCGACGGTATCCTGCACGGCCTGGCCTACATCGTCAGCCCGCTGGGTCACTTCTTCCGCGAATGGATCGACAAGCGCATCGTTAACAAGTTTGGCGACGAAGTGGCCGAGCAGACCAAGGAAATGGGCGGTACCTTCCGCACCATCCAGACTGGGCGCGTCCAGCAGTATATGATCGTGGCCCTGATCGCCATCGCTGCCTTCGCGGCGACCTTCTATGTCGTGCAGAACCTCCAGCTGATCCTGGGGTTGGTGCGGTGAGCTGCGCCGTGCTGGCTGCACAGGATATATCTAACAGGAGCGAGTGATGGATTTCCTCTTCAATAACCTTCTGACGCTCATCTTATTCACCCCGGTGCTGGCGGCGGTGGTGCTGCTGCTGCTGCCCCGGGAGCAGGACAGCCTGGTGCGCTGGACGGCCTTCGCCCTTAGCTTCATCCCGCTTGGCCTGGCGTTGGTGCTGTGGTTCAACTTCAACCCCGACCAGGCCGGCTTCCAGTTCGAGCAGAAAGCCGTTTGGTACAGCGCGATCAACTCCTCGTACCACATCGGCGTCGACGGCATTTCGCTGACGATGGTGCTGCTGACCACCCTGCTCACCCCGCTGGCGATCCTGGCCTCCTTCAGCATCACCGACCGGGTCAAGACCTACATGATCCTGTTCTTCCTGCTGGAGCTGGGTATGCTGGGCGTGTTCCTGATGCTGGACCTGATGCTGTTCTTCGTCTTCTGGGAGTTTGGCCTGGTGCCGATGTACTTCCTGATCAACCAGTGGGGCAGCGAGAAGGGCGAGCGCACGGTCTGGAAGGGTTTGACGGTACCGGCCCGCCAGTATGCTTCGTTCAAGTTCATGATCTACACCATGGGCGGTTCGCTGGGCCTGCTGCTGGCGATCCAGATGATTGGCGCCGTATCGGGCACCTTCGATATCCCCGAACTGTTCACCCGCTGGACCTCGCTGAACACCTCGCTGTTCGGGCTGCCGATCAACGTGGTCAAGAGCATCGCCTTCTGGGCCTTTGCGGTGGCCTTCGCCATCAAGGTGCCGGTCTGGCCGTTCCACACCTGGCTGCCCGACGCGCATACCGAGGCCCCCACTGCCGGCTCGATGCTGCTGGCGGGCGTGCTGCTGAAGCTGGGCGCGTATGGCTTCCTGCGCCTGGTGCTGCCGCTCTACCCGTATGAGAGCAGCTACTACGCCCTGCCGCTGGCCTTCCTGGCGGTGATGGCGATCATCTTCGGGGCGCTGGCCTCCTACGGGCAGACCGACTTCAAGCGCCTGGTGGCTTATTCATCGGTCAACCACATGGGCTTTGTGGTGCTGGGCATTGCCGCCGCCGCCTACGTCTATGGCAACTCGGTGCTTTCCGGTGACCCGGCGATGGCCGAATCGGCCAACATCGCCCTGAACGGGGCGGTGCTGCAGATGTTCAACCACGGTCTCTCGGCGGCTGGGATGTTCTTCCTGGTCGGCGTGATCTACGAGCGCACCCACACCCGCAACCTGAACGACTGGGGCGGGCTGTTCCCGCTGGTGCCGGTGTACGGCGGCATCCTGATCTTCATGTCGATGGCCTCGCTGGGGCTGCCCGGGCTGAACGGCTTTGTCTCCGAGTTCCTGGTGGTGCGGGGCGTGTGGCCGATCTTCACCCTGTTCACCGCCCTGGCGATGATCGGGCTGTTCTTCACCGGCGCCTACGTGCTGAAGGGCGTGAAATCGGTGCTGCACGGCCCGCTCAACGAACACTGGGCCGGGCACATCACCGAGATCAACCGCCGCGAGCTGTTCGTAGTCGTCCCATTGATGGTGCTGATCCTGTGGATCGGCGTCTGGCCGGCGTGGATCCTGGACGTGATCAACAAAGCTGTGGCGATGTGGTTCTAGGCCCTGGGTCCAGACACGCGACACGTAACGAGGTGACTGATGCAATTTCCACTCCTTAGTTTCATTGTCTTCACACCCGCAATCGCCGGCCTGTTGATTTTGCTGATCCCCGCGGATCGCAAGACCGAGGTGCGTGTAGCGGCCCTGGCGGCGGGCGCCTTTGCCCTGGCGCTCTCCGTGTGGGCATACTTCTCTTACGATGTGAGCCTGGGCGGCTACCAGTTCATCGAGCGTTACAACTGGCTGCCCCCGCTGGGCATCTCCTACTACGTCGGCATCGACGGCATGTCGGCCCCGCTGGTGCTGCTGACCGGGATCGTGATGTTCACCGGCGTGCTGATCTCGTGGAAGGTCGATGACCGGCCGCGCGAGTTCTTCGCCTTCCTGTTCATCCTGGCTACCGGTGTGTTCGGCGTCTTCGTGGCGCTGGACCTGTTCATGCTGTTCTTCTTCTATGAAATCGCCGTCTTCCCGATGTACCTGCTGATCGCCATCTGGGGGTGGAAGGTCACCCGGGAATACGCAGCCATGAAGCTGACCCTGTACCTGTTCCTTGGCTCGGTGATGGCCCTGGTCGGCGCGCTGGCGATGTACTTCACCTCCGGGCTGAACACCTTCGACATGCTGGCGCTGGAAAAAGCCGGCTTCAGTCACAACTTCCAGGTGCTGTGGTTCCCGTTCGTCTTCTTCGGTTTCGCCATCCTGGGCGGCATCTTCCCCTTCCACAACTGGAGCCCGGACGGCCACGTAGCCGCCCCCACGGCGGTCTCGATGTTCCACGCCGGCGTGCTGATGAAGCTGGGCGCTTTCGCCGCCCTGCGGGTGGGCATCATGCTTCTGCCGGAAGGCGCCAAGGTGCACATGCCGTGGATCATCCTGCTGACGCTGGTCAACGTGGTCTACGGGGCGTTTATCGCCAGCGTGCAGACCGATTTCAAATACGTCATTGGCTTCTCGTCGGTCTCGCACATGGGCCTGGTAGCGATGGGCTTCGCCGCCCTCAGCCGAGAGAGTATGCTCGGCGCCGGGCTGCAGATGTTCTCGCACGGTGTGATGACGGCGCTCTTCTTTGCTGTTGTCGGGATGATCTACGACCAGGCGCACACGCGTGAGATTCCACGCCTGGGCGGGGTCAGAAAGATCATGCCGTTGGTGACGGTGTGTTTCATTGTGGGCGGCCTGGTCTCAATGGGCATGCCCGGGTTCTCGGGTTTTATCGCCGAGTTCCCGATCTTCATGGGCCTATGGACCGCCAAGCCGTACTACATGTTTGCCAACTACACCTGGGTGGCGCTGATCGCCGCGATCTCGATCGTGATCACCGCATCCTACATCATCCGCATCATCGGTAAGGTCTTCTTTGGCCAGGTGCCGGAAGAGTTCGAAGGTCACCTGAGCGATGTGACCCCGCTGGACAAGCTGGCGGTGGTCTTCCTGGCCGGGATCATGATCCTGATCGGTGTGTTCCCGCAAGTGATCGTCCCGCTGGTGCAGTCGGGCGTGGAAAATGTGATGCGCCTGCTGGGAGGTGCTTGATATGACGCTAGACTTCCTGACCCCCGTAATCCCGCAAATCCTGCTCCTGGTGCTTAGCCTGCTGGTGCTGGCGCTGGATATCATCCTGCCCAAAGAGCAGCAGCGCAACCTGGGCTGGGTCACCGCCGCCGGGCTGGTGATCATCATGCTGATCCTGATCCCGTTCATGCCGGGCGATATGGCCATCGTGGCCTGGGGCGGCATGGTGCGCTATGACTGGATGAGCTACGTATTCACCATGCTGTTCATGTTCGGTGCGGCGATCACCGCCCTGATGGCGATGGACTTCAACGAACTGGGCGCGCGCGGCGAATTTTACGTGCTGATGCTGGCCTCCACCATCGGGATGGTCTTTATGGCCTCCGCCACCGACCTGGTGATGCTGTACCTGGCGATTGAGACCGTCTCGATCCCGATGTACATCCTGGCGGGTTTCTTTGTAAAAACCAACGAATCAACCGAAGCCGGTTTCAAATATTTGCTGTTTGGCGCAATGACCTCGGCGGTGATGCTGTACGGTTTCTCGCTGCTGTACGGTTTCTCCGGGCAGACCAGCCTGTACCTGATCGCGCTGGGGATGAGCGAAGGCATGATCCCGGTGTGGGCGATGGTGGGCGCGCTGCTGCTGGTGCTGGTGGGGCTGGCCTTCAAAATCTCGGCGGTGCCGTTCCACTTCTGGGCTCCGGATGTCTACCAGGGCGCTCCCACCCCGGTGGCGGGCTTCCTGTCCACCGCTTCCAAGGCAGCCGGGTTCGCGGTGCTGATCCGGGTGCTGTACCTGGTCTTCCCGCTGGTGGCCAATAACTGGATTATGATCCTGGCAGCCATCTCGGTGGCTACCATGACCCTGGGGAACCTGATCGCCCTGACGCAGCGCAATATCAAGCGTATGCTGGCCTACTCGTCCATCGCGCATGCCGGCTACGTGCTGATCGGGGTGGTGGCGCTGGCGCCGTCCACCTCCACCACGGCCAACCTGAACCTGGGCATGACCAGCGTGGTCTATTACCTGGTGGCCTACCTGCTGACCAACCTGGCGGCCTTTGGCGTGGTGGCAATCTATGGCCGGGTAGCCGGCTCGGACGATATGACCGCCTACTATGGCATGAGCCGGCGCAGCCCGTGGCTGGCAATGGCGATGCTGGTGGCGTTCCTGTCGCTGGCGGGCATGCCGCCTTTCGCCGGGTTCATCGCCAAGGCGCTGCTGTTCGCGGCCGCTATCGAATCGAAGCTGTATCTGCTGGCGGTAGTGGGTGTGATGAACTCGATCGTCGGCCTGTACTACTACCTGACGGTGCTGAAGTACGTCTACCTGTATCGCGCCGAGAACGACGACCAACCGGTGCCGATGACGCGGGCCTACAGCCTGGCGCTGGGTGTGCTGGTGCTGGGTATCATCCTGGTGGGCACGCTGTTCGGCCCGTGGTTCAGCTGGGCAGGCGCCGCCGCGGCCAGCATGTTCTAAAGATCAACCGGGTAGTTGGTGGGGCAGGGGCCTACGCACCGCCCCATCAACTACCTAAATTTGATCGACTTTGTGAATTTGTTGACGAATTTTTAACGCTTGTGATACAATTCGCAGACGATGCTCCCAAACAATGACCCCTCCAGGCAGAAACGCCCGTCCTACGGTGTGGACATGCGCTTTGTCGGGATCGGTGGGGAAGTGGGGTGTGCCACGTTGATCATTGTGCTCATCGCTGTTTTTGGCGGCTTGTGGCTGGACAGCGTGTTGGGCACCAAACCGGTCCTTACATTGATTTTTGTGCTCGGCTCGGCGCCGCTCTCACTGGCTTTGACCTTCTACATTGCCATGCGGCAGATCAAAAATATCAACAATCCGCCCCCGGCGGAACCGAAAAACCAATCTAAGGAAGGAGAGAAGACTGGTGAGTGAAGCAACGACGACAAGACGCTTTGGTGTCAAGCGCTGGCTCGTGCTCGGTTTAATTGCCCTGGGCATCTACGCGGCGTTCCTGGGGCCGTCGATCCTGAAACCGATCAGCCCGGTGGTTGTCCTTCCAGCCGAGCCTGTCTACGAAGGCGCGTTCGTGACCAACACGATCGTGGCGACGATCATCGCCGACCTGCTCGTGCTGCTGATGGCCTTTGGGGCGTATCGTTTCCACAAGTCGGGCAAGACCGTGCCATCGGGGTTCTACAACTTCTTCGAGTTTTTGCTCGAGTTTTTGTGGACCAGTGTCGAAGGGACAACCGGCAAGTGGGCCAAGCGGGTGTTCCCGGTGGTGGCGACGATTTTCCTGCTGGTGTTTGCCGCCAATGTCAGCAAGCTGGTGCCCGGTTATGAGAGCTTCGGCTGGTTGAAGGAAGCCCACAAGGCCCCGGCCTACGCGGTTGTGCCGCTGTTCAAGCTGGGCGGTACCACCGTCTATACACTGGACAAGGGCCAGCCGGTGGAAGTGGCTAAGCACAGCGCCGAGGGTGAGTCGCACGGTGAAGCCGCCCCGGCGGAAGGCGAAGCGCATGCGGCTGAAGGCGCTGCGCCCTGCCATGCCTGCGAAGTGGTCCCCTACCTGCGTGGGATGGCTACCGATCTGAACTTCCCGCTGGCGCTGGCGGTGATCGCGGTGGTGATGACCCAGGTGTACGGCATCTGGGCGCTCGGCCCCAGCTACCTGGAGAAATTCTTCCAGGTCAAGGCGCTGGTCGGCGGGGGCATCTTCGGCCTGATCAATTTTGCGGTCGGCATCCTGGAACTGCTGCTGGAGTTCGCCAAGATCCTGTCGTTCAGCTTCCGGTTGTTCGGCAACATCTTCGCCGGCACGCTGCTGCTCTCGATCGTCGGCGCGCTGACCGCTGTGGCGGTGCCGCCCTTCCTGTACCTGTTTGAAGTCTTCTTTGGTATTATCCAGGCCTATGTGTTCTTCCTGCTGGCGACGATGTTTATCAGCATGGGGCTGGTCAGCCATCACGCAGACGAGCATGGCGAACAGCATGTCGAGACTGCAAAATAGTCCGCACCGGTTATCAACGATCTACTAACTAACGAGGAGTCAGAGAAAATGAATGATCCAGTCGCATTCGTGAATGGTTTGAAACTCTTGGGCGCTGGCCTGGCCATGCTGGGCGCCATCGGCGCCGGTATCGGCGTCGGCCTGGCCGCTTCCGGTGGTGTGCAGGCCATGGGCCGCAACCCGGATGCCGCCGGCATTATCCAGACCAACATGATCCTGGGTATGGCCTTCGCCGAAGCGGTCGCCATTTACGCCCTGGCTGTGGCCCTGATCATTATCTTCGCCTCCTGAGGAGGGACAATATGGCAGCTTTGGGTATTAACCTGGGTTTCTTCCTGTTCCAGGTCTTCAATTTCTTCATCGTGATGATCCTGCTGTACGCCTGGGCGTACAAGCCGGTTGTCGGCATGCTCGAAGATCGCAAGCGTAAGATCGCTCAGAGCATGGAAGATGCCCGCATCGCCGCCGAAGCGCGCGCCAATGCGGAGGCCGAAGCTCGCAGCATCATCGCCAAAGCGCAGGCCGAAGCCGCCGATAAGGTGCGCGAAGCTACGCAGCGCGCCGAGTCTGCCAGCCAGGGCGTGCGCGTCGAAGCCGAAGCCGACGCCACCAAGATCCGCGCCAATGCCCAGACCGAAGCGACCGCCGAGCGCGATCGCATTCTGGCCGACCTGCGCGGCCAGGTGGCTGCGCTGGCGATCGCCGCCACGCAGAAGCTGATCGGCGAAGCGCTGGATGACAAGCGCCAGCATGCCCTGATCGACGAGTTCTTCTCGGGGATCAAGGCCGGCAAGGTGGTGGTGTTGGAAGGCGCCGGGATGCAGGGCGCCTCGGCCGAAATCACCAGCGCGCTGCCGCTGACCGACGGTGAGAAGGATACCGTGCGCCAGGAGATCATCTCTAAAGCCGGCGCGCAGACGGTGGCCTTCCGCGTTGACCCGGCGATCCTGGGCGGGTTGGTGGTCAAAGTCGGCGATAAGGTCGTTGACGCTTCCGTCTCTGGCCGCCTGGGCAGCCTGCGCGACAGCCTGAGCTAACGGTATATACTTGTAG